>NZ_JADQ01000008.1:0-128696 GCF_000518465.1 Paenibacillus sp. J14
CCCAGCACCTTCACGGCGTTGTCAAGGATTGCAGATTTCTCATTTCGCGATTTCGCTCTCATGTATTGATCAGCCAAGGTACGGATTACTTCACGTCGTGTTTTCATGCTCAGTTTCAAAACACATCCCTTCGGTAACATTTCGATGTGAGTGAACCGATGCCTCTTTAGTAACATTTTAACTGAGTGATCGCGCGTGATTGCTGCTTGCCCCTTCAACTGCTATAATAAATTGATTGCATTACTTCGATGATTTGTGGTGGGGGTAAGGATGACAGATATCAAGGCTAGACAAGCGAAAATTCGCAATTTCTGTATTATTGCACATATAGACCATGGCAAATCGACTTTGGCTGACCGGATTCTGGAGTATACCGGGGCGTTGACTTCCCGGGAAATGCAGGATCAGGTTCTTGACCAGATGGACTTGGAACGGGAGCGCGGAATTACGATCAAGCTTCAAGCCGTTCGTCTGAGCTACCGCGCCGACGACGGTGAGGAGTATATACTGAACCTCATCGATACTCCAGGGCACGTCGACTTCACCTACGAGGTTTCCCGCAGCTTGGCGGCTTGTGAAGGCGCTTTGCTGGTGGTGGATGCCGCTCAGGGGATTGAAGCACAGACATTGGCTAACGTGTATCTTGCGCTGGATAACAACCTGGAGATTTTGCCGGTCATCAACAAAATTGACTTGCCGAGCGCAGATCCTGATCGGGTGAAACAGGAGATTGAAGATGTCATCGGCCTGGATGCCAGCGAAGCGGTACATGCTTCGGCCAAGGCTGGAATTGGGATTAAGGAAATTTTGGAACAGGTCGTTCAGAAGGTGCCAGCACCGACGGGAGATCCGGATAAACCGCTGAAGGCGCTCATCTTCGACTCCCACTATGACCCATACAAAGGCGTTATCGTTTATGTGCGCGTCATTGACGGCAAGATCAAAGCCGGTTCGAAAATAAAAATGATGGCGACGGACAAAACGTTTGAAGTCATCGAGGTCGGCGCGTTCAAACCGCGGATGACGATTGTGGACGAGCTTAACGTCGGCGATGTTGGCTTTATCGTGGCCGGGATCAAGACGGTTGGCGATACCCGTGTCGGGGATACCGTGACGGATGCGAAGAATCCGACACCAGAGCCGCTGCCGGGTTATCGGAAGATCAATCCGATGGTGTACTGCGGCTTGTACCCGATCGAAACGTCGGATTACAATGACCTGCGTGAAGCGCTGGAGAAGCTGCAGTTGAACGACGCTTCGCTAAGTTTCGAACCGGAAACTTCCAGCGCGCTGGGCTTTGGCTTCCGCTGCGGCTTCTTGGGGTTGCTGCACATGGACGTCATTCAGGAGCGGATTGAACGGGAATTTAACATTCCGCTGATTACGACGGCACCAAGCGTTATCTACAATGTAACGCTGACGAACGGTGAGACGATTTCCATTGACAACCCGTCGAACTATCCGGAAGTCGGCAAAATCGACTACGTTGAGGAGCCTTACGTCAAAGCCTCCATCATCGTGCCTAACGATTATGTCGGTACCGTGATGGAGCTGTGCCAAAGCAAACGCGGCGAGTTCGTGAATATGGAATACCTTGATACGACGCGCGTTACGATTACGTACCAGGTTCCGTTGTCGGAGATCGTGTACGACTTCTTTGATCAGTTAAAATCGAGCACCAAAGGCTATGCTTCGTTTGACTACGAGTTGTCCGGTTACCGCAGATCCAATCTCGTGAAGATGGATATCTTGCTGAACGGAGAGCAGGTGGACGCCTTGTCCTTTATCGTGCACCGTGACCGTGCATACCATCGCGGCCGGATTATCTGCGAGAAGCTGCGCGAGCTGATTCCGCGCCAAATGTTCGAGGTACCGATTCAGGCTTCGATCGGAACGAAGGTCATCGCCCGCGAAACCGTAAAAGCGATGCGCAAGAACGTCCTCGCCAAATGTTACGGCGGTGACATCTCGCGGAAGCGGAAATTGCTGGAGAAGCAAAAGGAAGGCAAGAAGCGGATGAAGCAGGTCGGCAGCGTCGAGGTGCCGCAGGAAGCGTTCATGGCGGTGCTGAAGATCGACGACAATTAAGAAGCAGGTGAGTTGACGAAGGAAAGCCGTCGGGCTTTCCTTTCTACTATTATTTAAGAGAAACTTGGAGGAGGGCATGACCATGGACCAAACAATGAAGCATCCGGGGCAGGGAATGCCGATCTCAAATCTTGCGGCAGGCGGCGCAGCCTCATCCGGACCATCCGGCGCACCGCATGCGGTATATATTCATATCCCATTTTGCACGAACAAGTGCTTCTATTGTGATTTCAACTCTTACGTATTAAAAGATCAACCGGTAATGGACTATCTGCGCGCCTTGGATCGGGAGATGGAGCTGACGGTCCAGCAAACCCCGCCAGGTGAAATCCGCAGCATCTTTGTGGGCGGCGGGACGCCTACCGTGCTGACTCCGCAGGAGATGGAGTTCTTCTTGGCATCGGTCAGACGTCATTTTCCACATTGGGCGAGTGATATCGAATTTACAATGGAGGCAAACCCGGGCACGACAGACCGAGACAAGCTGACCGTTATGAAAGACGGCGGAGTTAACCGAGTCAGCTTCGGCGTCCAGGCGTTCCAAAATGAGCTGCTTAGCGGTATTGGGCGGATCCATAACACTGACGATGTCTACCGGAGCCTGGAGAATGCTAGAGCTGTTGGCCTAGATAATCTGTCCATCGATTTGATGTTTGGCCTGCCTAACCAAACGGTTGAGATGCTGGACTATAGTGTCTCACGGGCATTGGAGCTTGGGCTGCCGCATTATTCGATCTACAGCCTGAAGGTTGAGGAGAACACGTTGTTCCATACGCTGTACCACAAGAACCAGCTGCCGCTTCCTAGCGAGGAGGAAGAGCTGAATATGTACTTGCTATTAATGGAACGAATGGACAAAGCCGGGTACAAGCAATACGAGATCAGTAATTTTGCCAAACCCGGTTTCGCCAGCCGGCACAACATCACGTATTGGAAGAACGAGGATTACTACGGGTTGGGTGCCGGTGCTCACGGGTATGTCGGCCGCACGCGTCACGTGAACATTAAGGGTGTGAACCCTTATGTGGAAGCAGCGAAGACAGGACTGCCTCGTTTGGAGCAATTTGGCGTGTCCCGGGAAGAGGCAATGGAGGACTTCGTGATGGTTGGACTTCGGATGCTGGACGGCATTCGTAAAGCGGATTTCCGAGGTCAATTTGGCGAAGATCTGGATGACGTATTTAACCGACAGCTTACGAAGATGTTAAGCGCTGGTCTACTGGAGCCTCACAGCGACGGGGAAGGCTATCGGCTCAGCAAGCAAGGCGTGCTGTTCGGAAACGAAGTGTTTGCCGAATTTATCGGCGTTTTAACCGAATAAAGACTGAACTGATAAGCAGCTTGCGCTTCTTGATTTGAAGTGGCAAAGCTGCTTTTTTGCATTCCGCGGAATATCCTGGGAAGATGACATAACCATGAAACATTTCTCTTGAAGTTTTATACCGTATATTGTATATTTATTCATATTATTTGTGAACGAGGGGGAAGTCAGCATGCCAGCGGTAGCCGTTTGCAGACAGGCGAATTTAGCGGACGTCGAGCCATTATATAACATCATTGAGGGGTATGCCCGGCGTGGCATTATGCTGCCGCGTTCACGGAAGATACTGGAGCGTCAGATCCAGGATTTCGTCGTGGCGGAAGTGGATGGTGAAGTCGTCGGCTGTGGTTCGCTGTGCAAGCTGGGGGAGGAACTTGTTGAAATCCGTTCCCTTGGGATCGCCGAAGGCCATAAGGGAAAGGGACTTGGTTCCATGCTGGTGGAGCAGCTGGTGGAAGAGGCCCGGAGACAAGCGATCCCTAAAGTAATGGCGCTCACCTATGAGGTTTCCTTCTTCCTTAAAAATGGGTTTGCAGTTGTAGAGAAAGAAATCTTTCCGGAGAAAGTTTGGACCGACTGCGTCAATTGTGCAAAGCAGCATTGCTGCGATGAAATCGCCGTTCTTAAGATACTGGACTGACTTGACAATCGTCAGGTCGGTTTGGTATTTTTGTATTAGTGATTAGCACTCTATGACATTGAGTGCTAACGATTCGGAAAAATCGAGTTAATCCGGGAGGGATTGCCATGTTGACGGAACGCCAAAGAATGATATTGACCGCTATTGTTGATGACTATATTCGCTCGGCGGAGCCTGTGGGATCCCGAAGCATTTCGAAACGGGGCGATGTCGGGTACAGTCCGGCAACGATCCGGAATGAAATGGCCGACTTGGAGGAGCTCGGTTTTTTGGAGCAGCCGCATACGTCAGCGGGGCGGATTCCTTCTCATAAGGGCTACCGTTACTATGTGGATCACCTAACGCCGTTGAACTTACTTTCGAATGAAGAAGTTACGACGTTAAAAGCATTTTTCGCAGAAAAATTAAACGAAACTGAACAAGTGATTCAACATGCCGGGACCATTCTTTCCCAAATGACCAATTACACTTCCATCCTGTTGGGGCCGGAAGTTTTTCATACGTCTTTGCGTCACTTCCAGCTATTGCCGCTAAACGAAACGAAGGCGGTGGCGATCGTCGTGACGAACACAGGACAAGTGGAGAACAAGACCGTCGTGATTCCGCCGGACGTATCCGTATCCGAAATGGAACGGGTGGTCAACTTGTTGAACCGCAAGCTTGCTGGGGTGCCGATCTATAAGCTCAAGACTGCCTTGTATAATGAGATTGCACAAGAGATGCAGCGGCATATTGAGCATTTTGAAGATCTAATGAAGGTATTGGATCAAGCGCTTGACTCAGGCACAGAGGGGCAACGCCTCTTCCTGAGTGGAGCGACGAACATGTTGACGCAACCGGAATTCCGCGATGTCGAGAAGGTCAAAGGGATTCTTGATGTCCTAGAAGAGACTCCAACCTTAACGAAAATGATCTCTTCCGCATCTGGGTCTGGCATTCAAGTGCGTATTGGCACTGAAAATGGGCATGAAGCCTTCGCCAACTGCAGCCTCATCACGGCTACCTATCAAGTCGAGGGTGAAGCGGTTGGTACGATCGGCATTTTGGGACCTACACGGATGGAATATGCCCGGGTGATCCGGATTTTGGAAATTTTATCGAAGGATTTAAGCCATTTCCTGAGCCGGATGCAATAACATGCATGATCTACGAGGCTAGCTGCATGTTAAGGAGGTGAGCATCTTGAAGGAATCACAGCCGATTCAGGACAACAATCACACTGTAGAGGAAGAAATGAATATGAACGATAACGTAAAAGAGGACTTGCAAAACACCCCTGGACCCGAAGTGAGGCAAGATGAAGTAACGTCTCAAGAACCGCAAGATACTCAGAACGCTGCCGGTGCAGAGGGTGCTGCTGAAGCTGTCAACGAATCGAACAACGTGGATGTGACTGCTGAGCTGGAGAAGCTGCGTGCGGAGAACGAGGAATATCAGCAGCGATTGCTGCGTGCTCAGGCGGATTTCGATAACTACCGGCGCCGTACGGTGAAGGAGAAGGAAGAATTGGGCAAGTATGCATCCGCCAAGCTGATTACCGAGTTGCTTCCAGTGATCGACAACTTTGAACGTGCGCTACAAACATCCGGAGACGTCACGGATGCTGCCTCATATGTTAAAGGGGTGGAAATGATCTTCCGCCAACTGGAAGGCGTGTTGAAGGCGGAAGGCCTTACTGCGATGGAAGCGGAGGGCCAGCCGTTTAATCCTGAATTCCATCAGGCGATTATGCAGGTGGAATCCGAGGAGCATGAAGAGGGCATCGTCGTGGAAGTTGTGCAGAAAGGCTATATGCTGAAAGATAAGGTGCTGCGCCCGGCGATGGTCAAAGTCAGCGGCTAATCCAGCAGCTAACCACGAATCCCTAAGACGATTCAACCTATTAAGGAGGACATAACGTAATGAGCAAAGTAATCGGTATTGACCTTGGTACAACAAACTCCTGCGTTGCGGTAATGGAGGGCGGCGAAGCGGTCGTCATTCCTAACCCGGAAGGTGCGCGCACAACCCCTTCTGTCGTAGGTTTTAAGAAAGACGGTGAACGGATCGTCGGTGAGACGGCGAAACGTCAAGCGATCACCAATCCGGATCGGACGATCATTTCGATCAAACGTCATATGGGGACGAACCATAAAGAAGTGATCGATGGCAAAGAATATACGCCGCAAGAAATTTCCGCTATCATTTTGCAGAAGCTGAAAGCTGACGCAGAAGCGTATTTGGGACAACCGGTCACCCAAGCCGTAATCACGGTTCCGGCTTATTTTAACGACAGCCAACGTCAAGCGACGAAGGATGCCGGGAAAATCGCTGGTTTGGAAGTGCTGCGGATCGTCAACGAACCAACGGCTGCTGCACTGGCTTACGGTTTGGAGAAAGCTGAAGATCAAACGATTCTCGTATATGACCTGGGCGGCGGTACCTTTGACGTATCGATCCTCGAACTGGGCGATGGCTTCTTTGAAGTTAAAGCGACCAGCGGGGACAACCATCTGGGCGGTGACGACTTCGACCAGAAGATCATCGATTACCTCGTAGCCGAGTTCAAGAAGGATCAAGGCGTTGACTTGAGCAAGGACAAAGCAGCGGTACAACGTTTGAAAGATGCTGCAGAAAAAGCGAAAAAAGAACTGTCCGGCGTGTTGACGACAACGATTTCTCTGCCATTCATCACGGTTGTTGACGGCGTGCCGCAACACCTTGAAGTGAACCTGACTCGCGCGAAATTCGAAGAGTTGACTGCGGATCTCGTTGAACGCACCCTTGGACCAACTCGCCGGGCTTTGAGCGATGCTGGTTTGACTCCAGCCGACATCGACAAAGTCGTGCTTGTTGGTGGTTCTACACGGATTCCTGCCGTACAAGAAGCCATCAAGAAACTGACGGGCAAAGAGCCGCATAAAGGCGTCAACCCGGACGAAGTCGTTGCGCTTGGCGCTGCGGTGCAAGCCGGCGTATTGACCGGCGATGTCAAAGACGTAGTCCTGCTTGACGTTACTCCGCTGTCGCTGGGGATCGAAACGGCTGGCGGCGTATTCACAAAGATGATCGAACGGAATACAACGATTCCGACGAGCAAGTCGCAAATCTTCTCGACCTTTGCCGACAATCAGCCAAGCGTAGAAATCCACGTCCTGCAAGGGGAACGGGAAATGGCAGCCGGCAACAAAACGCTGGGCCGCTTTATCTTGGGCGATATTCCACCAGCACCACGCGGCGTACCGCAAATCGAAGTTACCTTCGACATTGACGCGAACGGGATCGTTAACGTATCGGCAACCGATAAAGGGACCGGTAAAAGCCAAAAAATTACGATTACTTCCTCCAGCGGCTTGAGCGACGAAGAAATCGAACGGATGATGAAGGACGCCGAGCTGCATGCGGAAGAAGATAAAAAACGCAAAGAGCTGGTTGAAGCGAAAAACAATGCTGACCAACTGATCTACACCGTTGACAAAACGTTGAAGGATCTGGGCGACAAAGTTGACGCTGCTGAAGTTGAGAAAGCAAACGCTGCGAAAGAAGAGCTGAAGAAAGTGCTGGAAAGCGACAATCTGGAGCAAATCAAAGCGGCATCGGAGAAATTGACCGAGGTTGTTCAGCAGTTGTCCGTGAAGCTGTATGAGCAAGCTTCGCAAGCAGCAGGCGCGCAAGACAACGCTGAAGCTTCCGGCGGCCAGAACCGCGAGAATGTCGTTGACGCTGACTACGAAGTGGTTGACGAAGATAAGAAATAAAGCTAAGATGGCTCACAGAGCAGTTTGAGTCTGGTGAATAGACTTTGGCAACCGGGAAGGTCAAAGTGCGGGCTGCTACCGCGCTTTGACTTTCCTTTTGCTGATAAGGGATATTAAATAGGTTACTTCGTGATGAAAAGATGACCGATGGGGGTGGAAGGATGGCAGAGAAGCGCGATTACTACGAGGTGCTGGGCCTCAGTAAAAATGCGTCCGAAGATGAAATCAAAAAAGCGTACCGCAAGCTGGCCCGGCAATATCACCCGGACGTCAATAAAGCGGCGGATGCGGAAGCGAAGTTTAAAGAAGTCAAGGAAGCCTATGACGTCTTAAGTGATCCTGCAAAACGGTCGCGTTATGACCAGTATGGCCATATCGATCCGAATCAGGGCATGGGCGGCGGCTTCTCTGGCGCGGATTTTGGCGGCTTCGGGGATATTTTCGATATGTTCTTCGGCGGCGGCAGCCGGCGTGATCCGAATGCGCCGCAGCGCGGTAATGATTTGCAATACACGATGACGATCGAATTTAAGGAAGCGGTGTTCGGGAAAGAAACGGACATCACCATTCCGCGTACGGAAAACTGCGACACCTGCTTTGGGACTGGAGCCAAACCTGGTACCAAACCGGTGACCTGTTCGGTGTGTCACGGCACCGGGCAGCAGGAAGTCGTTCAAAATACACCATTTGGCCGTATGGTAAACCGGCGTTCTTGTACGAACTGCGGCGGCAGAGGGCAAATTATCAAGGAGAAATGTCCAACTTGCGCCGGCAGCGGCAAGGTAAAGAAACAGCGTAAAATTCATGTGCGCATTCCAGCAGGGGTTGACGATGGAGCGCAACTGCGGATGTCCGGTGAAGGTGAAGGCGGGTTGCGCGGCGGCCCAGCTGGCGATTTGTACATCGTAATCCGCGTCAAACCGCATGATTTCTTCGACCGTGAAGGCGACGATATCTATTGCGAAGTTCCGTTGACGTTCGCCCAAGCTGCATTGGGTGATGAGATTGAAATTCCTACACTGACGGAGAAAGTGAAGCTGAAAATTCCGGCAGGCACGCAAACCGGAACCTATTTCCGCTTAAAAGGCAAAGGGGTGCCGCGCCTGCGCGGAATCGGCCAAGGCGACCAGCATGTGAAAGTGGTTGTCGTGACGCCAAGCAAGCTCAGTGATGAGCAGAAGGAGCTGCTGCGTCAATTTGCTGCGTTGGACGGCGAGCATACCCATGAGCATGAACAGTCGTTTTTTGACCGAATGAAACGGGCGTTTCGCGGAGACTAATCGCTCCAACATAAAAGCGCGAGCTAAGGAGAAGTAATTCCCTAGTTCGCGCTTTTGTTTTTTGGCATTGAGTATTAACCTTCCGTTTGGATTTCCGCTAAAATTTCATCCTCCAGCATCAGCCGGATATCTTCCCGGAAGACCCGCATGCCGTATTCCCGATGTACGTACACCATGATCGCTTCCATGATGTTCGATTCAACGATGTACCAGCTGCGGCCGCCAACCCATACTTCACCGGTATAGCCAGTATCTTCATCCCAGCTGAGCTCAACCGTCACATCGGGGGGGCGGACGCCTCTCCGTTCAGCGGTATGCAGGCAAATCGCGTTAATGATTTCGTCCATCCCGAGGATCATGGCTTAATAACGGCCTCCATTGCGATAATCGTCGTGGCGCGGCTGTTTTTTGAATCGGCGGTACAGGGCCGCAACCGCAACAACAATTACATAGATCGCTAACAGGTTCACAGCTAATCCGAGCAGATTGCCGAAGAAGCCCATACTGCTAAATAAGCCGCCGAACAGCAAACCTGCAAGACCGCCGATCATCATGCCGCGCATAAAGCTGCCGCCGCTGAAGAATCCGCGGTTTGTCGTCGGAGTCCCTGCTTGGGTTTTATTGCGATTCCCCGTCGTATTCTGATATTCGCTTTGTGACGGCTTCTTCGGGGTTGGATTGTACGACCGCGGGCCGGACTTGAATCCGCCGCCGCGTCTTGCGTCGGCAAAGTCAGGGGCAGTGAAGGTGAAGAAGACGGTGAAGACCATCATCAGAAGCATCATTTTTTTTAACATCGTCTATAAACTCCTCCTATGATTGTAAGTAAAGTATGTTCGCTTCCCCAACGAGTAATACGGACAAGCCAAGGAAACGTTTCAAATTTAAATTGAATCAAGTCGGGAATCGGACAAATTTGTATAAAGCCATGACCAAAATTACATCCTACCGAATAATGGGCTGTGCGCGTGCAGCTTCATTGAAGCCTAAAACGAAAGGCAGGGAGGAAGGATGGCTGAAAAGAACATTTTGGCCTATTTCAAAAGCCCGGAACAGGCCGAAGGAGTTGCCCGTAAATTAAGTGCACTGCGGGTGGAAGATATATCGATTGATCGCTTCAGCCGTTATGCTGGTGAGGGATACAATCCGATGAATCCGGTGTCGGGCAGCATCTCCAGCCTGGCGGCGGTCACCCAGGATGCGTCGATTACGAACCCGTCGGCGGGGATCTTGGCAGCAGCAGATCCGGCAGCCAGCGGACTTAGCCATGGGGGGCAAGGCGGGCCGACCGGTCATGACATTTTACTAACCGCTGTCGTTGACGAATCAATTCACCATCAGGCGTTGCGCATCATTGAAGAGGCGGGCGGCTTGATTTAATCCTTAAAGAAGAATGATTTCATCATGCCAATTGGAGAGTACATGGAAAGGAGCTGAAGCAGAAAATGAGTCAAAGTCAGGAGGATCGGCGAACTAAGCGGATCTCTGCCAAAGGAAAAAATCTGCCGATCGGACACTATACGGATGTAGAGTTTTCCGAAGAGATGGCTGATCAAGAGGATTGGGAAGCGCTGGAGCGCAGCGAACGGGCGGATGCACGCCAGCAGGGGCAATACAAGCTGTAAACCATCAACAGCAACGGGGGACCCAAGGGTTCCCTGTTTTGTTTTGTCACGTTCCAGAATCTATAGTACAATAAATCTTATGCATGTAAGTCAAGGAGGAAATCATACGATGATTTGGAAAGAATTAACTATACATACGACGGAAGAAGCGGTGGAGATGGTTTCCAACTTCCTGCACGAGGCAGGCGCAGGCGGAGTAACCATTGAAGAGCACGTCGATAACGATAAACCTCGGGATACCTCCCTGGGACAATGGTTTGAAATTCCACCTAACGACATTCCTGAAGGAGAAGCGAAGATCAGCGGGTATTTTCCAGAAGGGCTGGATATCGATGATGTGATTGCGGAAGTTCGCGCACGCATCGAGGAGCTGAAGAGCTTTGATATTGATCCTGGGGCGGCGGAGATCTCCGTGCGGGATGTCAGCGAGGACGATTGGGCGAACAATTGGAAGCAATATTTCAAGCCGCTAAGGGTGTCCGAGAGACTGACGATCAAACCGACGTGGGAGGAATATGTACCGGTTGCGCCGAATGAGCAAATTATTGAGCTGGACCCGGGCATGGCGTTTGGTACAGGTACGCATCCTACCACCTCTCTTTGCTTACGCACACTAGAGAGTATAATCCAAGATGGGGACGAAGTGATTGATGTCGGCACGGGCTCAGGGATTCTCGCCATCGGTGCGTGTCGGCTTGGCGCCTCTAAAGTGCTGGCGCTGGATCTGGATCCGGTCGCTGTATCTAGTGCGAAAGAGAACACGCGTCTGAATGGCTTGGAAGACCGGATCCAAGTCGTGGAAAGCGACCTGTTATCCGTTCTGAAGGGCGAGGGCAGCACGAATGTTGAGATCAAGCTGCCAGTACGGGTGGTCGTGGCGAACATTTTGGCAGAGATCATTTTGCTGTTTATCGAGGATGTCTATCAAGCATTGACGCCTGGCGGTTATTATATCGCCTCGGGAATTTATAAGAATAAAGAACAAGCCGTACAAGAAGCGCTGATTGCCGCGGGTTTCGAACTGGAACGGACGGCCCGGGAAGAAGATTGGGTCGCTTTTGTGGCGAGAAAGAGGTAATTAAATATGGATTTTCTAGACCGAATATTGCGGGTTCCGTTGGACCAGCTCCCCTTTTATTTGATCACGCTGGTGATCGCCTTTACGCTGCATGAATTTTCGCATGCCTATTTTGCTAACAAATTCGGGGACCCGACGGCCAAGCTGCTGGGGCGCGTGACGTTGAATCCGGCAGTTCATTTTGATCTATTGGGGATTATCCTGCTCCTGCTTGCCGGGTTCGGTTGGGCCCGGCCGGTTCCGGTGAACCGTGACAATTTCAGCAAACCGCGCCTGATGGGTGTGATCGTATCGGTTGCCGGACCGCTCAGCAACTTGCTGCTGGGTGTCCTGGGGACGCTGATTTACGTGATGCTGGCCCGTTTTGGCGTGCTGGATGCAATTACGAACGAGAAGTTATTTCAAGCCGTTCTTATTTTCTTTAATCTATTTACAGTCATGAACTTCTTCTTATTTTTATTTAACCTGATTCCTTTACCGCCGCTTGACGGCTATCGAATTTTGGAGGATGTGGTGCCGCGCCGCATGTTAGGCAAATTGCAGCAATATGAGCAGTGGTCGGTGCTGATCTTCTTAGTGATCCTGATCGTCCCGGGCATGCAGAAATATACGATCATGCCGCTATATAATGCAGCCGAAACGATCTATTACCAGTTTGCCCATCTTTTCCTAGCTTTGTTTGGCGTATAAGCCGGAGAAGAGGACTGGAAACAGGAGTTCAAAAGTTGTATGATGTAGTTTGGTGATTTTTGACCTTATGGAACGGTGAGGATGATGGCATGCAGCGATATTTTGTGGATCCCGCGCAATTTGGCGATCGGGAAGTGACGATTGCCGGTGAAGATGCCCGTCATATCGGTAGGGTGATGCGTTCCAAACCCGGCGATAAGCTGATCGTGAGCGACGGAATATCCCGGGAAGTCCTCGCGGAGATTACAATCATCGAGCCGCAGCAAGTGACCGCGGCTATTATAGAGGAGCTGGCGGCGTCGGGCGAACCGTGGCTTCAAGTGACGGTAGCCCAAAGCTTGCCCAAAGGCGACAAAATGGAAACCGTCATTCAGAAGTGTACGGAGATTGGTGCGGCTTCTTTCCTTCCTTTTTTATCTGAGCGTACGGTGGTACAGTATGACAGCAAGAAGGAGGAGAAGCGGCTCACCCGCTGGCAGAAAATCGCCAAGGAAGCCGCCGAGCAAGCGCATCGCAGCAAAATTCCGACGGTTAAGCTTCCCGTCAAATGGGACAAGCTGCTTGTAGAGCTGAACAACTACGATTTGGTATGTTTATGTTATGAAAAAGAGGACGGCCGGCAGCTGCGAGACGTGCTGAAGCCTTTCGTTATCGGGTTGACACCTGAAAGAACGGTGAAAGTCGCTGTGGTCGTTGGACCGGAAGGCGGCTTTACCGAAGCGGAAGTAGAGGAAGCCGAAGCTGCGGGAGCGGTATCCGTTGGTTTAGGCCGGCGCATTTTGCGTACCGAGACCGCTGCCATGGCCGCCCTGACTTGCATCATGTATGAATCCGGAGAAATGGGGGGGGAATGAGCGATGCCTACTGTCGCCTTTTACACCTTGGGCTGTAAAGTGAATTTCTATGATACTGAAGCCATTTGGCAACTCTTTAAAAACGAAGGCTATGAACAGGTTGATTTCGAGGAATCAGCTGCCGACGTTTATTTGATTAACACTTGTACGGTGACGAATACCGGTGACAAGAAGAGCCGTCAGATTATTCGGCGGGCGGTGCGCCGTAACCCCGACGCGATCATTGCGGTAACTGGCTGCTACGCGCAGACATCACCTGCGGAGATTTTGGATATTCCGGGCGTAGATCTCGTCATCGGTACACAGGATCGGGACAAAATTATCCCTTACGTGAAGCAGCTTCAAGAGCAACGTAAGCCGATTAACGCTGTGCGCAACATTATGAAGACTCGGGAGTTCGAAGAGCTGGACGTACCAAGCTTTGCCGATCATACCCGCGCTTTTCTGAAAATCCAAGAGGGCTGCAACAACTTCTGCACCTTCTGCATTATCCCTTGGTCGCGTGGTTTGTCGCGCAGCCGCGACCCGCAAAGCGTCATTCAGCAAGCGCGTCAACTGGTCGCTGCAGGATATAAGGAAATTGTTCTGACTGGCATCCATACGGGCGGCTATGGGGATGATTTGGAGAACTACCGTTTGTCCGATCTGCTGTGGGACTTGGATAAAGTCGAAGGTCTGGGACGTATCCGGATCAGCTCGATTGAAGCAAGCCAGATCGATGAACGGATGCTGGATGTGTTGAAGAACTCCTCGAAGATGTGCCGTCACTTCCATATCCCGCTGCAAGCAGGCAGCAATGAAGTGCTGAAGCGGATGAGAAGAAAGTACACGATCGAAGAATTCGAGCATAAAATCAAAATGATCCGCGATTTCATGCCGGACGTTGCGATTACAACTGACATCATTGTCGGCTTCCCTGGGGAAACTGACGAGCTGTTCCGTGAAGGCTTCGAAGCGATCAAACGCATCGGCTTCTCGGAAATGCACGTGTTCCCGTATTCCAAGCGGAGCGGTACGCCGGCAGCGCGGATGGAGGACCAGGTCGACGAAGAAGTGAAGCATGCTCGCGTGCATGAACTGATCGACTTGTCCGAGCAAATGCAGCTGGCTTATGCGGAGAAATTCGTGGGTCAGGTGCTGGATGTCATTCCAGAGAAGGATGAGAAGGGCACTGCCGGAGACGGCTTCGTGACGGGCTTCAGCGACAACTACCTGCAAATTCGCTTCCCGGGCACACCGGACTTGACCGGCAAAATCTGCCGCGTGAAGCTGACCAAAGCGGATGCGAACACCTGCGAAGGACAGTTACTTCGAGTTCTGGACGATGCCACTCAAGCCTTAGCTTAATAAGGTCGCCCGCCATCGGGCATAGGTCAAGGATTTCACCCTGATTGGGGTTGAAATCCTTGTTGTTACATACGGGTAATTTGGAAGTATGAGTGCGATGCACCTATAATTAACAAATAACAACGGGCGTCAACAATTTCTCGCCCAGCGCCGAAGACGGCATATCCTGAAGGGAACAGCGAACAGAAGCGCCTCAGTCCATTGGGAGGCTTGGGTAAAATAAAGGAGGTACAGCCAGAATGCCATTCAAAGAAATCTCTGCTGGAGGCGTCGTTTATCGCAT
Organism: Paenibacillus sp. J14; assembly: GCF_000518465.1. Taxonomy (NCBI): domain Bacteria; kingdom Bacillati; phylum Bacillota; class Bacilli; order Caryophanales; family Paenibacillaceae; genus Paenibacillus; species Paenibacillus sp. J14. The sequence goes on from NZ_JADQ01000008.1 coordinate 14,944, forward strand.
CCAAGACGGACGGCTGCAAGTGCAACTGATTACCGATCGTTATGGCAAGATATCGTTTCCGAAAGGGAAGAGGGAACCAGGCGAAACCGTGGAACAAACGGCGCTGCGCGAAATTTTGGAAGAAACCGGCATTGTGGGCCGGATTAATAAATTGATTGATATCATCGCATATACTTACCATCATCCCAAACTCGGCTCCGTGGAAAAAGAAGTCCATTATTACCTGGTAGAATGGCAAAGCGGTGCCCTCCGTCCTCAGCTTGAGGAGATCCGCAGCGTGTCCTGGTACGAGCCGCAGGAGGCTTGGCGTCAGCAACGCAAGGCGGGATATGACAATAACGACTTCATCTTAGAGAAGGCCTTGCAAATGCTGGGGATCGAGCCGGAGAACTAATACGGTGCAGTTGTTTTCTGCGATATTGAGGAGATGGGAGAATATCGGGGAAAATAACTGCATTTTTGCGGCTATTTAGATGCCTTCGCATTCGGAAGGAGGGGGCCGGCGTGATGATCCAGGTCTTCAGGCGGGTCCAGCTTGGACCAGATTGGCAAATAGCAGAACGGCAGCGCCAGCAAGGAGCAGACCACATTAAAAATCGTCTGCGTGTGAGCGATTTGCGCTGAAAGATCGCTGGTTAACCAGGCTGCCGCCCCTTGCAGCAGCGGAACTAGCGGCAAGAACAAGACTGCTCCCAATACGTTGAGCGTTACATGCGACCATGCGACGAAGCGGCCAGCTCGGGTGCCGCTGATGGCGGCGATGACCGCCGTGACACAGGTGCCTACGTTGGAGCCGATAACCATGGCGATGCCAAATTCGACCGGCAAGGCACCACTAGCGGCGAGTCCCATCGTCATGGCGACGACGGCAGCACTGCTATGAATGATCGCCGTCAGGATAGCGCCGGCAAAGGCGCCCCACAACAGGCTGCCGGTGGCATGCTCCAGCAGCCAGGAGATCACGCCGCGCTCTTCCAGCGCCGGACCAATCGACTGCATAAAACGGATGGCGATCATAACGAGGCTGAAGCCGGCGATAGCCAGGGCAGCATACTGCAAGGGCAGCAACCAGGGGATGCAGCGTTGGATATAGTTTGGCAACATTTCGCCTGCCAGCACGGCGGCGGCCCATAACGTGAACGAAACGATCAGCATGGGGGCTCCCAGCTTGGCTATATTAAGGGCAAGCAGTTCTGTGGTCAGGCAGGTTCCGATATTCCCTCCCAGAATAATGCCGAGCGTCCGTGCATAGGACAACAGGCGGGCGTTAACCAGGCCAATTGTCATGACGGTTACAGCGGTGCTGCTCTGTAAGACAGCCGTGATAAAGGTGCTCGACACAAGGCCGGTCCAAGGTGTCCGCGTCGTCCGGTGAAGAACACCAATCAGTCGTGGACCTGCCCATGCGTGCAGGGCCGCCTCCATGACCTTCATGCCGAACAGGAACAGGGCGAAGCCAAACGTCACAGGAAACAAAATCTCATGAAACATGCTGGCAACCTCCCTCCCCGGATGATCTGTCAAATGCAGACAAGCGATAATCGTACAAGTTACATATATGACGGTCGGACAACTTCCATGCCAGTCAGGCTGACGAACCGTCCCGGTCGCAGCGGTGCTTTAGGCGTCGTGAGTCATATTTAAAATGAGGAGTGAAGGATTAAGTGGCAAGGGTCATATTGCAACGCAGCCGCAAGAAACGGGTGGAAAAAGGACATCCTTGGATCTTCAAAAATGAAATCGAACGATTGGAAGGAGAGGTGGAACCGGGCGATTTGGTTGAGGTGGTTGATCACCGGAACCGTTATCTGGCCACCGGGTATTACAACCCGGCTTCACAAATTACTGTCCGCATCGTGTCGTATACACCGTTGGAGGCGATGGACAAGGCCTTTTTTGTCCGTAGGTTTCAGGAATGCTTGAAGCATCGGGAACGGTTCGTGAAGGAGGACGCTTACCGTTTCGTATACGGAGAGGCCGACTTTTTGCCGGGGCTGATTGTGGACAAGTTTGGTGACGTGTTGGTAGTACAACTGCTTACACTGGGGATGGACCGCTGTCGGGAGCAGATCGTAGAGGCGTTGTCCGAAGTGATGCACCCCGTTGGCATCTATGAACGCAGTGATGTAGGTGTCCGGGAAATGGAAGGCTTGGAGCAGGTGAAAGGGTCGATCTTTGGCCAGCCGCCGCGCCATGTGATCGTTTCAGAGAACGGGCTTAAGATCGAGGTGGATATCGAGCAGGGGCAAAAAACCGGGTATTTCTTCGACCAGCGGGAAAACCGGGCGTCCATCAAGCCGTTGATGACCGGCTGGGGTGGCCGCAGCGGCATTTCGCTGCAAGAGCTGCCCACGGAAGACGGCGGTGTGCGTCTCGCACCGGTTAACCGGAACGGTAAAGAAGTCACCTTCCCGTACTGGGATGGAGCTACCGTGCTGGAATGCTTCTCGCATACCGGAAGCTTCACCTTGCATGCTTGCAAATATGGAGCCAAAAAGGTCACTTGCCTTGACATCTCCGAGCATGCGATAGAAAGTGCGAAGCGGAACGTGGAACTGAATGGGTTCACCGATCGCGTCGAATTTGTGGTGGCTGATGCGTTTGACTATCTGCGCAGCCAGGTAAAGGGCTTGGAGGAACGGGCACGGCGGGCTGCCCAGGACGCTAAGGTCGATACTTCCGTGCCTTTGACCGCCGGCGGCGGGCGGACGTGGGACGTCGTGATCCTCGATCCACCGGCGTTCGCCAAGACGAAAGCGGCGGTCAAAGGCGCCGTTCGCGGCTATAAAGACATTAACCTGCACGGCATGAAGCTGGTAAATGAAGGCGGCTATTTGGTCACGGCCAGCTGCTCTTACCATATGCGTCCGGATCTGTTCCTGGAGACGATTCTTGAGGCAGCGGAGGATGCGGGCAAAGTACTGCGTCTTGTGGAATGGCGGGCAGCCGGTAAGGACCACCCGCAAATTCTTGGGGTGGACGAAGGACATTACCTGAAATTTGCCATTTTCGAAGTGCGCAGCAAACACGCGTTATAAAATTGAATATAATTGAATTACAGCCTCGTTTCGCGAGCTTTCGCGGTGCGAGGCTGTTTTTGTGACGGAAGAAGATGCGAATGTTTGATCGTATTTATGCTATACTGGAACTTAACGAATTGTCCGTCGTAGGAGGGATTTCCATGTCTTTACAGTTTATACTCGGCCGCTCCGGCAGCGGCAAAACGAGCCTCATTCTTGACCGGGTGACCTCCAAGCTGCGGGAGCAACCGATGGGTCCGCCGCTCATTATTTTAACCCCGGAGCAAGGCACGTTTCAGATCGAGCAGCGGATCGCTACGGCCCCGGGACTGCACGGTACAGTACGCACTCAGGTGTTAGGATTTCGTCGATTGGCGCTGCGCGTCATGCAGGAAACCGGAGGTGCGGCATTGGTGCCGATCGATGATGAAGGCAAGAAAATGCTGCTGTACAAGCTCATGCGCCGCCGCAAAGACGAGTTGAAGCTGTTTGGACACGGCGGAGACCAGCTCGGATTAATTGACCGGATCGCCGGGCTGTATACGGAAATGAAGAAATATAATGTGGATTTCTCCACTTTGCAGGAGCATTATCATCTTCTGGAGCAGATCGAAGGGGAGTCTCCTTTATTAAAAGATAAAATGCACGATTTGAGCCTCCTGTTCGCGGAGTATGACGAAGAACTGTCCCGCTTGTACATCGACAACGAGGACCATGTCGTCAAGCTGGCGCAGGGGGCCAGCGAGTCGGCTTATTTGCGCGGGGCGGAAATTTGGATTGACGGGTTTCATACGTTTACCCCTCAGGAATATACTGCGATTCTCGCGCTGCTGAAATCGGCGGCTTCGGTTACGGTCTCACTGACATTAGACCGAGTATACAACGATGGAAATCAGCCGCATGAACTTAACCTGTTCTATACCCCTGCATCTGCCTTCGTGAAGCTGAGCCGACTGGCTGCAGAAGAGGGGATTGAGGTGCTGCCGCCGGAGCTGCTGGAAGCTCGCCCGTTCCCGCGGTTTCGGGAGAGCGAGACGCTTTCATACTTGGAGTCGGCTTACGAGCGACGTTCGCCATGGCCGAAGTCTGAGCCGCCTAAAGATTTAGAGAAGGCCTTGTCTCTGCACCGGGCGGCCAGCCGGCGAGCCGAGGTCGAAGGGGCGGCACGTGAGATGGTGCGTCTCGCCCGGGAAGAAGGTGTGCGCTGGCGGGACATGGCGCTCTTGGTGCGCAACTTAGGGGATTATGAAGAACTGCTTGCTCCAACGATGGAAGCATACGGGATCCCTTATTTCCTTGACCAGAAAACAAGCATGCTGTATCACCCCATGATCGAGTTTATTCGGGCGGCGCTGGACGTTGTGCTTGGGTTTTGGAGATACGAAGACGTATTTCGCTGCGTGAAAAGCGAATTTCTTCTGCCGCTGGACGGCAGTCTGACGCGTGAACATATGGATGTGCTGGAGAATTATGCTCTGGCGAGCGGAATCCAAGGTTATCGATGGTTTGACGGCCGTCCTTGGAAATCGGCGCCCAGCCTGTCGCTGGAGCTGGAGGATCAAACGTCGGCATCCACGAAAGCCATGGAGCAGCTGCAGCTGTTGGAGCGGTGCCGCGCTGCGGTCGCCGGCCCTTTGACCGCTTTTGAGAAAGAAATCCGTAAGGCGAAGAACGCAGAAAATATGTGTGCGGCAGTGTACCATTTGCTGGAGCGGGTGGAAGCCGCCCAGCGCCTGGATGTGTTGGCACACCAAATGGTTCGCGAAGGTAAGCCGCGTCAGGCGATGGAGCATCGCCAATTATGGGGCGCGGTATTGGACGTGCTTGACCAGATCGTAGAGATGATGGGGGACGAGCCGTTGGAGCTGGAGCTTTTTGCCGGCGTGCTGGAGACCGGGCTCAAGGAGCTGAAGGTGTCGCTGGTGCCGCCTTCGCTCGACCAGGTGCTGATCGGGAGTACGGAGCGGACGCGTTCGGGGCAGGTCAAGCATCTGTTCTTGCTTGGCATTAATGAAGGAATCATGCCAGCCAATCTGCAAGAGGAGGGGGTGCTCAGCGAGCAGGAGCGGGAGCGACTGGCGGAGCTTGGCTTGGAGCTGGCTCCGGGGCTGGCCCGCAAGCTGTTGGATGAACGTTTCCTCATCTACGAAGCGTTGTCCGGGGCAAGCCGTTCGCTCTGGCTAAGCTACCCCGCTGCCGATGGTGAGGGGGGTGCACTTTTACCATCGGAGGTGATCCGGCATGTGAAGCGGATCTTCCCGGGACTAAAGGAGCAGCCGCTGCTATTAGCGCCGGGGTCTGTCAGCAGCTCCACCGATCCGTTCGCTTCTCAGCTTGAATACGTCTCTCATCCGGGTCCGACGCTAAACGCCTTAATCGGTCAGCTGCGACTGTGGAAGACGGGAGAGTCCATTTCGCCGCTGTGGTGGCGTGTGCTGGAATGGTACAAGTCCCGACCGGAATGGGAAAGCAAAACGGCTCGCCTGCTGACCTCGCTGGATTATCGTAACCGGGTGCGCGGTTTGACGCCGGCAACGAGCCGACGGCTTTACGGCAAACGGCTGCGGACAAGCGTATCGCGGATGGAACAGTTCTCGGCTTGTCCGTTCGCGCACTTCGCTTCACATGGGCTGAAGCTGAAGGAACGCCAGCTTTACCGACTGCAAGCGCCGGATATCGGACAGCTGTTCCATGCGGCGCTCAGTCAGATGGCGATCACCTTCAAGGCGCAAAACCGCAGCTGGGGCAGCCTTACGCCAGAGGAAGCGATTCAGGCCGCCAATTCGGCTGTTGATGAGTTGGCACCTAAGCTGCAGGGCGAAATCCTGCTTAGCTCCAAGCGCTACGGTTATATTTCCCGCAAGCTGAAAGCGATCGTTGGTCGGGCTTCGTTAATCCTTGGCGAGCAAGCGCGTCGCGGCAGCTTCGAGCCGGTTGGCCTGGAGCTGGATTTTGGACCAGGGCGGCCCTTGCCTCCGCTGACGTTTGAGCTGCCCAACGGCTGCGTGATGGAAATCGTCGGCCGGATTGACCGTGTGGATATGGCGGAAGGCGAACAAGGCCTGCTCTTGCGGGTCATCGACTACAAGTCGAGTCAGACCGACCTAAAGCTGCACGAAGTGTATTACGGCTTATCTCTACAAATGCTCACCTATCTGGACGTTCTGCTGTCCTCGGCGGAAGCCTGGCTGGGGCAGCCTGCCCTTCCTGCCGGCACGTTGTATTTCCATGTGCATAACCCGCTGCTGCAAAGCAGCAACGGCATGAGTGCGGAGCAGGCGCAGCAGGAGCTGCTAAAGCGATTCAAGATGAAGGGCTTGCTGCTCGCAGACCGGGATGTGATCGCGAAGATGGATGCCCAACTGGAAAAAGGCTATTCCGATATCATTCCGGTGGCCATTAAGGCGGATGGCGGCTTCTACAGCAGCGCCTCGGTTGCAACGCCGGAGCAGTGGGATACGCTGCTGGGTTCTGTACGGAGGACGATTACGGAAATCGGCACGCGCATCACCGACGGTGACGTGCAGATTGCCCCATATCGACTTGGCCTGGAGACGGCTTGTACGTTCTGTCCCTACAAACCGGTGTGCCGCTTTGAGGAAGCATTGGACGGCAACGCATATCACGTCCTCGGCAAACCGGGCAAAAACGAAATTTGGCAGCTCCTCGGACAGGAGCGCGGAAAGGAGGCGAACCCTTCATGACCATCCCGACGAAACCAAAACCAGCTGGAAGTTACTGGAGTGATGACCAATGGCGGGCGATCGCCTTGTCCGGCGGTGACATGCTGGTCGCCGCAGCCGCTGGGTCCGGCAAGACAGCGGTGCTCGTCGAGCGGATTATCCGCAAGCTGACGGACCGCGAACAGCCGCTGAGCGTGGAGCGGCTGCTGGTGGCTACGTTTACCAAAGCCGCCGCTGCGGAGATGCGGGGTCGGATCACGGAAGCGCTGGAGAAGGAATTAGCCAAGGACCCGGGCAACGAGTACTTGAACCATCAGCTGGCCATGTTAGGGCGCGCTTCGATCACGACGCTCCACTCGTTTTGTATGGAAGTTATTCAACGCTATTACACGCTGATCCCCCTCGATCCAGGCTTTCGGATTGCCTCGGAAAGTGAGACAGCGCTGCTGCGTCAAGAGGTGCTGGAGGAGCTGCTTGAGGATAAATACGGAAGTGAACCGGCGGACAGCCCGTTCTTGAAGCTGGTGGATCTGTTTGGCGGAGAGCGCACCGATGCGGCGGTCTTTACGCTGGTGCAGCGGCTTTATGACTTCTCGCGCAGCCATCCTTGGCCAGATCACTGGCTTCAGGAAGCGTCTTCCTCTTTTATGGCTCCAGATCTCGCTGCCCTAGAGAAGAGCGCATGGGTCCAAAGCCTATTGGCCGATACGAAGTTGGCGCTGGGAGGCGCGATCAGCTTGCTGACGCAAGCAAAGGCGCTGGCGTTATCTCCGGGAGGGCCGGAGCCGTATGCCGTCACGCTGGAGGATGATCTGAACGTGGTCCGCTCGCTGCAGGAAGCGGTGGCAGGCGGTGCTTGGGCTTCGTTGTATGACGCATTTCAAGGGGTGAACTTTGGCAAGCTGAAGCCGGTCAAGAAAGACCAGACCGATCCGGAGGTACAGGAGCGGGTAAAAGCGCTGCGAGAAGAAGCGAAGAAGACAGTCACCGATTTGCGGACGCAGCTGTATGGTCGACCGGCGGAGGCGTTTTTGCGGGAGATGCATGACATGGCTCCACTGCTTGGTGCATTATCGGAGCTCGTGAGTGAATTTGGAGAACGTTACCGGCTGCAAAAAGTGTCCAAGGGCTGGCTCGACTTCTCCGACCTGGAGCATTATTGCCTGCAAATTCTGCGGCATCCGGATTCGGAGCCGGGCGAGCTGCGACCGTCTGATGCGGCCTTGGAATACCGCCGGCAATTCGATGAGGTGCTGCTGGACGAATATCAGGACACCAATACGGTGCAGGAGACGATTGTACGCTTAATTTCCCGGGAGAACCCGGGCAATCGGTTTATGGTTGGCGATGTGAAGCAGAGCATCTATCGTTTCCGCTTGGCGGAACCCGGGCTGTTCCTGGAGAAATATCGAACCTATGGCGACGATTTTGACGGAGCCGGGCTGCGCATCGATTTGGCGCGGAACTTCCGCAGCCGGCGCGAGGTCGTTGACGCGGTGAATTTACTGTTCCGACAGATCATGAACGAGAGTGTAGCGGAAATATCGTACGATACACGGGCCGAGCTGGTGTATGGGGAAGGCTTTCCACCACAGGGAACCGAGGATTATCGCCCAGAGCTCTTGCTGATTGATCGTGACAACGGATCAAGCAGCGGTTCAGACTCGTTCGATAGCAGAGACAGCGAACCCTTGGACGGCGAAGGCGGGGACGAGGAAGATGAGGCTGCGTTGATTGAGGCGGTGCGGCTGGAAGCCCGCGCCATTGCAGCTCGTATTCGCGGGATGTTGGGCGAAGGCGGTGAACCGCTGCGCATCTACGACAAGCAGCTGCAGACGATGCGTCCGGTCGCTTTCCGAGATATGGTGATTTTGCTGCGGTCGACGTTGACCTGGGCGCCGGCAATGATCGAGGAGCTTCGAGTGGAAGGAATTCCGGCGTACGGGGAGTTAAGCCAAGGTTATTTTCAGGCGTCCGAGGTTGAAACGATGCTGTCGCTTCTGCAGGTGATCGACAATCCGCTGCAGGATATTCCGCTGGCAGCGGTGTTACGTTCGCCGCTGTACGATTTTTCTGAGGAGGAGCTGGCGGACATACGCCTAGCTTCCCCAAGCGGCCGTTACTATGAGGCGGTTCTGGCACGAGCAGCCGTTGGGAATGCGGAGTTGGCGCGAAGCGACAGCAGAGAGGGAGGCAATGGAGAAGCCTCCATGTACCAGCCGGAGACGGGCCCGGTTGAAACGGCTAACGATGCATTAGCGCTGAAGCTGCAGGCGTTCTTGCGGCAACTGGAAGCGTGGCGAAGCATGGCACGGATTGGACAGCTGAGCGACCTGATCCGCGAGATTTACCGGGAAACCGGTTATCTGGAATGGGTTGGCGGCTTGCCGGGCGGAACCCAGCGTCAGAGCAACCTGCAGGCGCTGCTGGATCGGGCGAGACAATACGAGGTATCGTCTTCGGCGCCCGGGTTGTTCCGCTTCTTGCGTTACGTTACTCGACTGCGCGAGAACGGCGGCGACCTTGGGGCTCCGGGCGATGCCGGGGAACAGGGCGACGGCGTGCGCATCATGACGATTCACAAAAGTAAAGGCTTGGAGTTTCCGGTTGTGTTCGTCGCCGGATTGTCCAAGCAATTTAACCGTCAGGATCTGAACGCACCGTTTCTGATGCACAAGGAGCTTGGCTTTGGTCCGAAGTACGTTGACGCGAACACACGCGTCAGCTACCCGACGTTGCCGAATCTGGCGATCCGGCGGCGGGCGCAGATGGAGCTGTTGGCGGAGGAGATGCGCGTTCTGTACGTGGCGCTTACCCGCCCGAAGGACAAGCTTGTACTCGTCTCTTCGGTCAAAAATCTTACCAAGTCCGTTGAAGCTTGGGGCGGTGCGCTGGAGGCGAGTGAGCAGCAGCTGCCGGATTATTTGCTGGCGCGGGGACGCTGCTATCTCGACTGGATTGGCCCAGCGCTGATCCGCCATCCAAGTGCACGGGAGCTGCGACAGTTTGCCGGGCTGCCGGAGGTTGGTCCTGCCGTGTTGGCGGACAGCCCTTCCGACTGGCACATCGCGTTTCTTTCCGCCCGCACGGCGGGACAGAACGGAGCGGTGGCAGAAGCGGCTGTCACTGCGGAGACTGTGGCAGTGGATTCGGCGCAAATCAAGGCGTTGCTGTCTGTTCAGCCGACAGCGGTCCTGCTGGAAGAGGCGGAAGACGTCGAGGCGGCTGAGATGAGAGTCTTAGTAGAGTCCCGACTCAGTTGGACGTATCCTTATGCGGCAGCAAGCCGAGTCGCGGCCAAAACCTCAGTGACGGAGATGAAGGCGCTGATGTCGCTGCAGGAGGAACCGGCTCGCGATGTCTTCGTCGAAGCAGAATTATTGCGAGAGCGGAAGCAGGCGGAAGCGGAAGAGCAGCCGGAATTCACGCTGCATCTGCGCCGTCCGCGGTTCATGGAGCAGCGTAAGCTGACTCCAACCGAACGCGGGGTCGCCTACCATACGCTGATGCAGCACCTGCCGTTTAACGCTGAGCCGGGGATCGCAGTCGTTCAAGCGACGCTGGACCGATTGATCGAGCGGAAGATGATGAGCGCGGAGCAGGCGGCGGCCATTGAGGTGGATAGCATCGCAAGATTGCTGCAGAGTCCGCTTGGCGAACTGCTGCGGCAGGCGGACTGGGTGAAACGCGAGATGCCGTTCAGCTACGGGTTGCCTGCAGCGGAAGCCTCACCGCAGCTGAGTGGATTGGAAACGATGCAAGATGTATCGCCGGGCGCTGCGATCCAGGAGCTGGACGGGGAAACGGTTCTGATCCAGGGGATTGTGGACTGCCTGTTCGCAGTAGGCGGCAAGGTGTATCTACTCGATTACAAAAGCGACCGAGTACTGGAGCATCGCGGGGGGGCGGAAGCGCTGGCGGAATCGTACCGATTCCAGCTGGAGCTGTACGCCCAAGCGGTTGAGGATATCACCGGTTCGACCGTGGATGAGAAATGGTTGTATTTCTTTGACGGCGGCCAAGCGGTGAGATTGTAATCTCCATGGATGCGGGCAGCCAATAAAGGCTGCCCGCCATCTATCCGAAATAGAGCGAGTGCTAGAATGCCGGCGTACTTGGCCGGGATCAAGGGGGAGAAACGGATGCGCATTTTACATACGGGCGATTGGCATTTAGGGCGCACGCTGGAGGGACGCAGTCGGCTCATAGAGCAGGAGGCGTTTCTGGACGAGCTGGTGCAGATAGTCAAGGATCAGCAAGTGGATCTCGTCTTGATGGCGGGCGACGTGTATGACAGTGTGAATCCGCCGGCTGCGGCGGAAGCGATGTTCTACGATGCGGCGGCGCGGCTGACGGAGACCGGCTGCCATCTGGCGGTGATCGCCGGGAACCATGACCAGCCGGAGCGGGTGGCTGCGGTATCGCCGCTGGTGGCGCGCCGGGGCATTTCGTTGGTGGGGCTGCCGGTGTCTGAGGCGATCACCGTTCCTGTGCCGCGCACCGGGGAGACCGCGGTCATTGCTGCGTTGCCGTATCCTTCCGAAGCCCGGCTGTCCGAACTGCTGGCCGGTGACGCGGATGAATCTGAACTGCGGCTGGCTTACAGCGCCAAGGTGGGGATATTGATGCGCCAGCTGGCCGGAGCGTTTCGCCCGGACACCGTGAACCTTGCGATGAGCCATATCTATGTGCTTGGCGGCGTGGAATCGGACTCTGAACGGCCGATTCAGGTTGGCGGCGCTTATACCGTGGACCCGTCGGCGCTGGACATCGGCGCGCAATACACGGCCCTGGGGCATCTGCACCGGCCGCAAGCGGTAAAGGGAGCCGGATTAACCCGGTATAGCGGGTCGCCGCTGGCGTATTCTTTTTCCGAGGCAGGACAAGCCAAATCAGTGATGCTCCTGGATGTGGTACCTGGGAAGGAGCCGATCTTGGAGGAGCTGTACTTGAGCAGCGGGCGGCCGCTGGTACGCTGGAGCTGCCGGGGCGGGCTGGCAGAGGCGTACCGTTGGTTGGAAGAGGGAAGGGACGCGAACGCGTTTATCGACCTCGAAATCAGCCTAACCGAAGCGATGGCGCTCAGCGACATCCAGGCGCTGCGCAAGGCTCATGATGGAATCGTCCATATTCGTCCGGTCTATCCGGGACGGGAGCTGCAGGAGGAACTTGTCTCCCGGGAGAGCGTACCGGTGCATGAGCTGTTCCGCAAGTTTTACCAGCGGCAAACCGGCGGAGCTGAGCCGGAGGAAGAGTTGGTCGAGCTGTTTATGTCCCTCGTCTCCGAAGAAGAGGATGAAAGCGCGGCTGCGGATGGTGCTGTGGAGGGGGGAAGCCGATGAAGCCGATTACGCTAAAATTAGCCGGGCTGCAAAGCTACCGGGAAATGCAGACGATCGATTTTACCGAGCTGTGTGAGACAGGGTTGTTTGGCATTTTTGGGCCGACGGGCAGCGGGAAGTCGACGATTCTGGATGCGATCACATTGGCCCTTTACGGAAAAGTCGGCCGTGCATCCGGCGGAACCCAAGGGATTATGAACCATTTGGAGGACGCGCTGTTTGTGGCGTTTACGTTCGAGCTGACTTCTGCGGCCGGGACGGAGCGTTACCGGGTGGAGCGGCGGTTTAAGCGCCAGGGCGAGTTGTCGGTCAGCAATACGATCAGTCGGTTTATCGAAATTTTGCCGGATGATGAGGAAAAAGTCATCGCCGACAAGCTGGCTGATGTGACACGTTGCGTGGAGCAGAAGCTCGGTCTCAAAATGGATGATTTCACCCGTGCGGTTGTTTTGCCTCAGGGAAAATTCGCCGAGTTCCTGTCCCTGAAGGGGGCGGACCGACGGGCGATGCTGCAGCGGCTGTTCCACTTGGAAAAATACGGTGACCTGCTAGGGCAGAAGCTGACCCGCAAGGTCAGAGCAAACGAGCAGCGCCGCGCCGAGGTGGCCGCCGAGCAGCAAGGGCTCGGCAATGCCTCCGCCGAGGCGCTGGAGCAAGCGGCGGCAGCGGTGCAAGAGGCGGCGGCGCTCGCCGCCGAGCGGCGCCGCGAGCTGCTGCACGCGCAGCAGCGCTATGACCAGCTCGCCAAAGTGCGCGAGCTGGCGGTCGAGCGCGCCGAGCGAGCGGCGCAGCTGGAGGCGCTGCGCGCGCAAGGCGGCGAGATCGCCGCGCTGGAGGCGAAGCTGGCGCGCGGGAGCGCCGCCGAGGCGCTCAGGCCGGTGCTGACGGCCTGGCAAGAGGCGCAGCGCGCCGCCGCCGCCCGCGCGCTAGCCGCGGCCGAGGCCGAGCAGGCCGCCCGGGCTGCGGCTGCGGCGGCCGCCGAGGCCAGTGCGGCTGCGGAAGCCGCAGCGGCGGCGCTCGGCCGCGAGGAGCCGGCGCTGCTCGTACGGCTCGAGCAGCTGGAGCAGGCGCGCAGCCTGCAGGAGGAGGCCGCGCGCCTTGGCGCCGAGCTGCAGCGGATCGCGGCGCAGCGCGCGGAGGGCGCGCAGCGTAAGCAGCTCCTCGCCGAGCAGACGGCGAAGGAGGAGCAGCTGCTGGCCAAGGCGCAGACACGCCAGCGCGAGCTGGAGCAGCAGCTGAAGGCGACGGAAGTGAAGGCCGAGGAGCGTCAGCAGGCGCAAGCTGCCGTACGGCTGGCCCAGCAGTTGGCCGCATTGCAGGAGCATCTCGCGCAAGCGGAGCAGGAGGAAGCGGCTGCTCGGACAAGCTTGCAGCAGGCAGAGGGTAAGCTGGAGCAAATCGTTCGTGAAGTTGCCGAGGTGCAGCTATCCAGCCAAACGCTTGCCGGACAGCTTGCGGAAGCTGCTTTGGAGCTGACGATGTTGGAGAAAGAACTGCAGCAGCATGCTGCTGAGCTCACCGGATCCGAACAGTCGCTGCGTCAGGCGCTAAAGGTGCGCGAACGCCATCTGTGGGCAACCCGGTTAGCGGAGCAGCTGCAGGACGGCGAACCGTGCCCAGTGTGCGGCTCCGCGCATCATCCGGCTCCGGCTGAGGCCGAGGACGACGGCGTCACCGGCGGGGAGGCGGAGCTTGAGACGCTCGCCGCCCTGATCGCGGAGGCCCGCGAGCTGCAGTTCGCCGTCGCCCGCGACCGCGACGCGTGCAGCGCGCTGTTGCAGGCGCTGGCCCCGGCTGGCGGCGCCACCAGCGACAGCGGCGGCGAAGCGGCCTCTACGCCAGGCGCGCTTGCTGCGGGCGAGGCGGCCGCCAGCGCCGAAGTCGCCGCCACCGCAGCTGCGCTCGCCGCGCCGTCTGCAGCTGCGCCTGCCGGCCTCGCGGCCCTGCAGCGCCAGGCAGCGGCGCTAGCCGAGCGGCACGCCGCGTGCCGCCGCCGGCTGGAGGCGCTGCAGCGGGACGGCCGCGCAGCGCAAAGCGCACTGGCGGTCCTGCAGCCGCAGCGTGCCGCTGCCGAAGCGGCGGAAGCCGCGGCTTCCGGGCAGCTGAAGCAGACGGCTGCCCGCAGCGCGCAGCACCGCGAGGCCCTTGCGGCCAAGCAGCGCGAGTGGGCCGAGCTGTACCCGGGCCTCTCGCCGGAGGAAGCCGCCCGGCAAATGGAGGCCTATGCCGCCAAGGATCGGCTTGCCGAAGATTTGCGGGGGCGGCTAGCCGTCAGCGTACCGTTTATCGAGGAGAAGACGGCCAAGCTGCAGGCATTAACCGGCGAAATAATCGAGCTGGACAAAATGCTCGTGCAATGGGAAGTACAGGAGCAGGGAAAACAGGAGCTGCTTCGGGAGAAACAGGAGAGATTGCACGCCGTGGCCGGGGAACGACCGGTCGATGAGCTGCTTGCCGAAGCCCGGGAGAAGCTGGCGACCCTTCGTCAGCAGGCGGAACGCAGCCGGGCGATGCAGACCGAAACCGCGGCCCGCAGCCATGAGCTTGCCAAAGCGGAAGCGTTGGCGGCCCAAGCCGCTGCAGCGGCCCGGGACCAGGAAGCCGAGCTTCAGGTTCGCTGGGTTCAGGCGCTGGAGGCTTCGCCTTTTGAGGAGGAAGCTTCCGTATTAAATAACCTGCTGGCCCCGGGTGAAGCAGAATTGCTCGTGGAGACAGTGCAGCAACACCGCAGCCGGGAGCAGGAGCTTGTGATCAGCCTAAGTGAGCTGGATGCCAAGCTGGCGGGGCAAACGGTCAGTGACGAGGAATGGCAGTACAGTGGAGCGGCCCTCGCTGCGGCAAAAGAGCAGGATGAAGCGGCACTGCAGCTCAAGGCCCGGGCCGAGCGGGACTGGGAGGACCTGCAGGTGCGGCATGTCCGCTGGCAGGAGTTGGAGCAGGTCCGCAGCCAGCTGGAGCATGAAGCCGGGTTGCTCGCTAAGCTGCAATCGGCGTTGCGCGGGAACGCGTTCGTTGAGTATGTCGCGGAGGAGCAGTTGATGAACGTCAGTCATGCCGCTTCCCAACGCTTACGGTTTCTGACGAAGCAGCGGTATGCGCTGGAGACCGACTCTGGCGGCGGCTTTGTCATCCGCGACGATGCAAGCGGCGGCGTGAAGCGCCCGGTGGCGACATTGTCCGGCGGGGAGACCTTCCTCGCCTCCTTGGCGCTGGCGCTGGCCTTGTCGGCACAGATTCAGCTTCGCGGCCAGTATCCGTTGCAATTCTTTTTCCTGGACGAAGGCTTTGGAACGCTGGATCCTGAGCTGCTGGATACGGTCATCACCTCACTGGAGCATCTGCATCATGACCATCTCTCGGTGGGGATCATCAGCCACGTTGCCGAGCTGCAGACCCGGTTGGCCCGCAAATTGGTGGTCATTCCGGCGGAGAGCGGCGGGGCAGGTTCCCAAATTAAGCTGGAACGGCTGTAGCTGCCTGAGTAAGGACACGAAACGGAGGAGCAGGATGAAGATACGGGTGCTGATCGCAGATGACAACTCGTTTATCCGTGAGGGAATGCGAATTATTTTAAACAGTTTTGACGAATTTGAGGTAGCGGAGACCGTAGAGGACGGACAACAGGCGGTCGACTACTGCCGCGCTAATCCGGTAGATGTAGCGCTGCTGGACGTGCGGATGCCCAATATGAACGGGGTGGAAGCAACCCGGCTGCTGACGGAGGAAGGACTGGCGAAGCCGCTGATCCTGACCACCTTTGACGATGATGAATACATCATGGACGCGATCCGCTTCGGTGCCAAAGGCTATTTGCTGAAAAACAACGACCCGGAACGTATCCGCGACGCGATCAAAAGCGTGTATTACGGCCACAACGTCTTGCAGGACGTGGTGCTGGATAAGCTGAAGCAGACGCTTGCTTCTGGCGGGGCTTCGCAGGATACAGCTGTATCGCCTCCGCCGGAATCGGCGAGCGCGCAATCCAGTACGGCTGCTTCACCGGCGGCCCCTTCCGCTGCGATAACTCCGGAAGGTACCGGTCTGTCGCCAAGCGATCTGGCGCGGTTCACCGAACGGGAGCTGGAAGTCATGTCCCGCATTGCCAAGGGCTTGTCCAACAAGGAAATCGCCAAGGACATTTTTATTTCGGAGGGAACCGTAGCCAACTACATCACCTCGATTCTGAACAAAACCGGGCTGGAGCATCGAACGCAAATCGCCATTTATTACTTGACCGGGAGGGTCCGCTAACTTATGGAACGGTGGAGCATCGGCAATAAGTGGCTCGTGCTGGGCCTGGCCATTGCTTTGATTTATATCAGGGAAGCCTCCCCGTCCTCTTGGCTGATCTTGTTCGCTTTACTTTATTTGGCTCTGGACCTCACGGCGCTGCTGCTTCCCAAAATGGCCTATCGAAATGCGCTGTATGGAGCAATGCTGATCTACTGCGTCTGTTGCGCGGTATACTTCTCTCCGGAGTTCGCGCTGTTGTTGCCGCCAACCTCCTATGAAATGGTCAAGGGAAAGAGCCCGCTCGTCTTAGCTGCGGCGTTGCTTGCGATCCCGCTGCTCTTCCTGAAAGGGACGCTGGCAGTGGTTTATGCGTTTATCGTGATCATCAGTTGGTTTAATCGATATCTTTTTTATCGTCTGTTGCTGAGGTTAAACCGGCAGGAGGAGCAGCTGGACAAGCTGCGTTTGAAGCAGGATAAGCTAAGGAAGCAGTTGAATGACAATGAGGACTTCATTCGGGCTTCGGAATACACGTATAAGTTGGAAGAGCGAAATCGCCTCTCTCAGGAAATTCATGATGGCGTCGGCCACTCGATGACCGGGGCGCTGATCCAGATGGAGGCCGCCAAGCGTGTGCTGCACACTGACCCGGCCGGGGCGGAGAAGCTGCTGCAGAATGCGATTGGCATCGCTCAGGAATCGATTGAACGGATCCGACAAACGTTGAAGAACCTGAAGCCTCCGGTGGAGCAGTTAGGGATCCATCGGCTGAAGAGCGCTGTCGAAGCGTTTGGCAACCGTTCCGGCCTCCAGACCTTGGTCGTCCATAGCGGCGATCTGGAGAAAATTACGCCGCTGTATTGGAAAATCATTTATGACAACGTGACGGAGGCGCTGACCAATACAGCCAAGTACAGTGGAGCAACCTTCGTACAGGTTGAGGTGCGGGTTCTCGGGCAATGGATTCAAGCCGTTGTAACGGATAATGGACGTGGTCAAGACAAAATCGTTAAAGGCATGGGGCTGATCGGCATGGAAGAGCGCGCGGCCTCGGTGAACGGCACGGTCATTGCGGACGGCACGCAAGGGTTTAAGGTGACTACTTTAATCCCCTACGCACCTCCCAAACCATGAAGAACCTCATTGACAGGGGTCCGTCCCCAAGACAATATGAATTTTCTCATGCACAAAGGATGAACTTATGCACTGACATAAGGGCATCCTTTTTTTCTACAATAGGGTCAAGAACGAAGCAGAATGGAGAGGTTGCAATGAACGTTTTAGAGATTCGCGGACTCACGAAAAAATTCGGCGACTTTATCGCAGTTGATAATATGTCCTTATCCGTGCGGGAAGGGGAAATCTTTGGGTTTCTAGGATCCAACGGCGCCGGCAAGAGCACTACGATTAATCTGGTTGCATCGCTGCTGCGACCAACGAGTGGGGAGATTCGCATTTTGGAGAAAGACATTAGCAAGCACAACCGTTTCGCCAAAATGAACCTAGGGATTGTTCCGCAGGATTTGGCGATTTACCAAGATATGACCGCTTACGAAAATGTGAAGTTCTTCGCCGGGTTGTACGGCTTGCGGGGAACGGAACTGAAGGAACGGGTAGAGGAAGCGCTGCGTTTTGTCGGTCTGGAGGATAAGGCGAAGAGCTTTCCAAAGAACTTTTCCGGCGGGATGAAACGGCGGCTGAACATCGCTTGTGCCATCGCGCATCGGCCAAAGCTGATCATCATGGATGAACCTACGGTCGGCATTGATCCGCAGTCGCGTAACTATATTCTCACCTCCGTCCGGAAGCTGAATCAAATGGGCTGCACGATCATTTATACGAGCCATTACATGGAGGAAGTAGAAGAAATCTGCTCCCGGATCGCCATTATCGATCATGGCAAAATTATCGCGGACGGCACGAAAGAGCAGTTGATCGCCACGATCACCGACATGAAGGAAGTGCGCATTGAACTGAAACAGGATGGCGAGGCGTTCTTGGGGCTGATCCGACGCTTGCCAGGGGTAAGGACGGTAACGGCGCATGAATCCGAAATTCGCATACACAGCGACCTGTCGGTGGATAACTTGAGCGGCATCCTGAAGCAGCTGATCGACGGCGGGGCGGTCATTCGTTCCGTCGAGGAGCAGGAGCCAAATCTGGAAACGGTGTTCTTGACGCTGACTGGACGCAACTTGCGTGACTAGGGCTGCGATCGTAAACCGATCGCTTTGGGAGGAGATTTGAGAAATGAATACGATATCGATTGCACTTAAGGAGCTCAAGCAGGAGGTCCGCAACCGTTGGACGTTGGTGTTTATGCTCGCTTTTCCGATTGTGCTGATCTTAATTCTAGGCACTGCCCTGACAAATGCCTTTGAGAGTACGGCCCAGATTGGGGATATTCGGGTGTTGGTGAAGGACAAGGGTGAGAATCCGGCTTTAACGCAAGCCTTCCAGGCGTTTTCCCAAGAGACGGCCGGTATGGGATTAACGTTCGAGCAACTGGCTCCGGGCGCAGACGCTCGGAAAGAGGTTGAAGCCGACCATTACGATGAGTACGTAGAACTGAGTGATCAAGGTGTGTTGCTCTATTTAAGCGGCCGGGATCCGATTCAAGGCAACGTCGTGCAAGGAATGCTGACAGCCTTTGCCCAGCAATACAACGCGATCATGGCCATTGAGAAGAACGCTCCCGGCCAGGCGGAAGGGGCGCTGGCAGCAGGTGCGGCGAATCAGCGGGAATATATCAAAGAGACTTCAATTGCAGCTGACCGTCAGCCGGGCTCCATCGATTATTACGCGATGGCGATGACCTCGATGATCGCTTTGTGGAGCTCGCTATCTGCCAGCCGGCTGATTACCGGGGAGATTCGCCAAGGGACCAGCATGCGGCTAGCAGCCTCTCCGGTTGCCAAGGGTGAGATTTTCGCCGGTAAAGTACTTGGTAACATGGTGACGAACCTGTTGTGCGTCATCCTCCTGATTCTCTTTAGTAAATTTGCCTTTAATGCTTATTGGGGAGAGCATCCGGGCGCGGTGATGGCAGTGCTAAGCTCGGAAGTAATCATGGCCGTTAGTCTGGGTCTCGCAGTAAGCTATGTGCTGAAAGAGGCGGCGACGCAAGGCGTGATCTTGATTTTTACTCAAGTCGCGGCATTCTTAGGAGGAGCCTACTTTCCGATGGGGGAACTTGGTCCGCTGGCGGCGGCAGCCAACTTGTCACCGGTTCGATGGGCGAACGTAGCGATTACGCAAATTATTTATAACAATCAAGTTTCGGCGATGTGGCCGGTCGTAGCTTTAAATTTAAGTTTAGGTATCGTGCTGTTGGCAGCGGCAGCCTGGATGATGCGGCGCAAGGAGGGCCTGTAACATGATTAAGGATATTTGGTGGTTGACGTCCCAAACGCTGCGGAAGACATTCCGCAAACACAGTAATCTTATTTTATATGTAGCCTTGCCGCTGGCCGGAATCTTATTATCGTTGATGATTTATGGCAACGGGGGAGATGCCGGACTGCGAGTTGGCGTAGTGAATCAAGATGGGGATAAACCAATTGCAACGGATACGATTCGGTTTCTGGAAGGACTGGATCAAATTCGGTTGACGGAAGTGACGGAGGCGGAGCTTCGCGAGCAACTGGCCGCCGGTCAGCTGGACAGCGGTTTGGTCCTGGGTGTCGGTTACTCCGATAGCATCCTTGCCGGGGAGCCTGACCATATCGGAATTCAATCGGTCAAAGGCACAACGGTCACTGCTTACATGAAAGCGATGCTCTACAATTACACTGGGAATTTGGCAGCCCTAAGTCGGGTGGCTCAGGGAGACGAGGCGAAATTCGCCCAGCTTTACGAAGATTATCAACAATCCGGGATTACGTTCACCGTTCATTCGGCTGACAGTTCTGTCGAGCAAAAGCAGGCGATGACGTATCAAACGATTGGCTTTCTCATTATGTTGATGATGATGTCGGCCGTGAATTTGTCGGAGTTGATTCTGAAAAGTCGGGAGGACCGCACTTTCTTCCGCATCATTTCTTCTCCAATCAACGCCAAGCATTTTGTCATTTCCATCTTAATAGTCAATCTCATTGTGATGGCGGTACAGATTGTGGTCACCCTGTTCTTCCTGGAAGTTGTATTCCACATCGATACCGGGGTGCCGTTTGGACGGATGGCGCTGCTTCTGATGCTGTTTGCGCTCGTATCGATCGGCCTGTCGCTCGTCATCGTCGTGTTCTCCAAGAACAGCGGTATCTCCAGCGCGCTGCAAAATATCATCGTTACGCCAACCTGCTTGCTGGCAGGCTGCTTCTTCCCGAGCGAGATCATGCCGGAAGCAGTGCGGAGAATCTCTGAGTTCATGCCCCAGCACTGGGTGCTTCAGTCGATTGAAAACCTGCAGCAAGGCGAAAGCTTAGCTCAGATCTGGTTTAACCTATCCGTTCTGGCCGCGTTCGCTCTAGTTTTCTTCCTGCTGGCAGCTTACAAGATCACACGGAACAACGACACGCGTAATTTCGTTTAAAATATTTGTTTGCCCGTGATGCACATCACAGTAACAGTATCAACCTGCTGTTATACTACAGTTAGCCGACATCCTATTTACAAGCACCCCGCCGGACGTATTGGTTACAGAAAGAGTCGACAGCTGTTTCCGTCCAATACGTCCGTGCGTCAAGCCAACTCATTCTGTGAGGCGGCAGGGTGCTTCTTTTTTTTGCCTGTTTTCGGTAAAATGAAAGCTATCACAGATTCTGTTTAGGAGGCTTTCTGATGGACAACTGTTTGTTTTGTAAAATCGTTGAAGGATCGATCCCATCGAACAAGGTGTACGAGGATGATCGCGTTCTCGTTTTTCACGATATCCAACCCGCTGCGCCGGTGCATGTGCTGGTCATTCCGAAGAAGCATATCGCTTCCATGAATGACGTGGCTTCTGAAGATTTTGGTCTGATCGGTGAGATGCATCGCGTTGCACAGGAAGTCGCGAAGAAGCTAGGCGTGGCAGAGAGCGGATACCGGCTGATCAATAACTGCGGACCCGACAGCGGACAAGCGGTCGCACATTTGCATTATCATCTGATTGGAGGCGCCAAGCTGGGCGCATTGGTACAATCCTCTAGCTCCCACGCGCTATAAAACTCCTTTTAGAATTTGGAAGAGAAAAAAGCCGGTGCTCAGGTTGACACCCTATTTCTCTTTCCCCTATAATGAAGTTTGATGAACCGTGTTATGCTCTTGGACGGTCTGGTCGGAGGGAGGGAAAACTGGTGTCTGAAACTAAAGTTCGCAAAAACGAGACAATTGATGCTGCACTTCGTCGCTTTAAACGTTCCATCGCGAAAGATGGAGTATTGGCTGAGGTGAAGAAACGTAAGCATTATGAAAAGCCAAGCGTAAAGCGCAAGAAAAAGTCCGAGGCTGCTCGTAAGAGAAAGTTTTAGGAGGATTTAATCAACGATGAATCTTAGCGAGCGATTGAACGAAGATATGAAGCAAGCGATGAAGAGTCAAGACAAGTTCAAGCTCTCCACCATTCGAATGGTTCGTGCTACGATCAAGAATCTTGAGATAGATTTGAAAAGAACTTTGAACGATAATGAAGTGCTTGATATCCTAAGTCGTGAAATCAAACAGCGCAAAGATGCCCTCCAAGAATTTGAGAAAGCGGGTCGTGACGATCTTGCCGAGCAAGTGAAAGCGGAAGCGGAGATCCTTGCTGAGTACCTTCCCGAACAGCTAAGCGAAGAAGAAATTAAAGTCATTGTACAGCAGACCATCCAGGAAACCGGTGCTTCTTCGAAAGCCGATCTCGGGAAAGTGATGAGTGCACTGATGCCCAAGGTAAAAGGCCGGGCAGACGGTAAGCTCGTAAACCAGACGGTTCAACAGCTTTTGCCATAACTTCGAGAGACAAACACCTTTTACGATGTATTCGTAGAAGGTGTTTTTTCATTTTATATGCCCTATGCAAGCCAAGGTTGCCGTCCTATGCAGCCTTGGCTTTTGCTTTCCCTTTTCCCTTCTCATAAATCCAAGCCGGGCCGCATAATTTGTACAGTAGGGGAAGGAGGATTGCCTCATATGAGCCGGTTTGTCCGCAAAATTCGCAAATGGACGGTCGATGCGCTCGACCTGCCCAGTGATCTTGTATTCGATTTGCCGAGGCTCACCTTAATTGGAGGTCAGCAGCTGTATATAGAAAATCATCGGGGCGTGGTCCACTTCTCTCCCGAAGCGCTGCATCTGGCGCTGAGTGAAGGAACGCTGGAAGTTGAGGGAAGCGGCTTGGTTATTAAAGCTATCATGCCTGAAGAAGTGGTCGTGGAGGGCCGGATCTTTGGCATTAAATATCGTGGAACGGAGGAATGAAGCGTGAAATCACCGGCTTTAAACCAGCTGAGAGGCATCGTTACCGTCACGGTCCGCGGAGGATCGATCGAACAGCTTGTGAATGAGTTATCTCACCAGGGCATCGACATTTGGGATGTCCAGCCCTTGCCTGGGGGGCAAATGAACATGAAGATCGCGCTGCCCGATTTCTTCCGGCTGCGGCCGCTCTTGAAACGGACAGGCTGCCGATTGTCGGTTCAGGGCCGCTCCGGGGTCCCGTTTGTGTTAGGCCGCGTGTGGAAGCGGAAGGGGTTTATCGCCGGATTCGCTTTATTTATTGCGGCGATTTTTTGCTTATCTTCGCTAGTCTGGGATGTCGAGGTGGTGGGCAACAAGGAGATTGCCTCCCAAGACATTCTCCAAGCGGCGCGACAGGAGGGGATTTATCCGTTTCAATGGATTTTTCGTTTGCCTGAGCAGGACAAGCTGTCTGCCGAGCTGAGCCGCAAGCTGCCGGGTACGTCCTGGGTTGGGGTAACTCGTACGGGGACCAAAATTACGATCCAAGTGGTGGAGGCAACGAAGCCTAAGGATCAGAAGCTGGTCAGCCCAAGCCATTTGGTCAGCAAGCATGACGCGGTGATCACCCATATTTATGCGGAGAGAGGTCAGCCGGAGGTCAGGAAAAACGACCGGGTGAAGAAAGGACAAGTGCTGGTGTCGGGATTCCAGGGCGGCAAGCCGATCATGCCCGTAGCGAAGATTCGCGGTATCGTCTGGCACGAGTATAATATCCAAGTGCCGCTGGTATATAAGCAGAAGGTTTATACAGGAGAGCGCAAGCAACGGGGGTATTTATATTTTGGCGATACTGCAATTCAGTTCACCGGTTATGGGAAAGTGAGCTATGCGCAATCCGAGACGATGACGGATCAGGATCCGCTGACATGGCGCGGTTGGAAGCTCCCGATTGGCTGGATGACCGAGAAGGTGATGGAAACGACGGAGCTTGAGCTGAAACGGACGGAAGAACAGGCGAAACAAGAGGGGATTGAGCGAGCAAAACGCGATATTCTGGCGAAATACGGCACAGATAGCGTCATTCTCGATCAAAAAATTTTGCATGAGAAGGCGGACAATGGTAAAGTTTATATAAAAGTGCATTTCGAAGTAGAACAGAACATTGCGGAAGAAGTGCCGATAGTACAAGATCAAGGAGAATGAGGCTATTTGTCGGAACAACTGGTGAACATCAAACTACCGCTTCACAGTGCGGCTGAAGGACTTTCTTTATTTGGCCCTCAGGATTCGTTCCTGAAGTTAATTGAACAGCATTTACCAGCAAGCATTGTTTTGCGAGAATCCGAAATTACCATCCGCGGGGAACAACGCGAAGCGGAGAAGGTAGAGCAGTTGTTTGAGGTATTACTGGAACTGATTCGGAACGGGTATATCTTGACCGAAAGGGACGTTTTATATGCCGTCGATTTGGCCAAGGATTTCCGCGCGGATCAGCTGCTTGATTTATATAAAGGTGAAATTGCGATCACGTATCGCGGCAAGCCCATTCGGGTGAAGACGATCGGGCAGAAGCACTACGTTACGACGATTAAGAAACGGGACGTTGTGTTTGGTGTCGGCCCAGCTGGGACAGGCAAAACATATTTGGCCGTTGTTCTTGCGATTAGCGCGCTGAAGGAAGGCTCGGTGAAACGGATTATTTTGACCCGGCCGGCGGTGGAAGCAGGGGAGAGCCTGGGATTCTTGCCGGGGGACTTGCAGGAGAAGGTGGATCCTTATCTGCGTCCGCTGTATGATGCATTGTACGATGTCATGGGACCGGAGCAGACCGCTAAGGCGTTGGAGCGCGGCTTAATCGAGATCGCGCCGCTTGCCTATATGCGGGGCCGGACGCTGGATGATTCCTTTATTATTTTGGACGAAGCTCAAAATACGACACCGGAGCAAATGAAGATGTTCCTGACGCGGCTTGGCTTTGGTTCCAAAATGGTCATTACCGGGGACGTGACGCAAATCGACCTTCCCAAAGGGAAGAAATCCGGTTTGGTCGAAGCGAAGGCAATTTTGAGCGGGATCGAAGAGATCGGGTTCGTCCAATTTGCCGAGTCCGACGTCGTTCGTCATTCGCTGGTCCAGAAGATCATTATGGCGTACGACCGCGCTGCCGAAAACTTAGGGTAAGCTTCTGGGATGTTGTTAGGGTTTACCATGTTCAGGAGGGCTGTCTAATATGACTAATGACGATCAGCAAAAGAAAAGCGCGTTACAATCCAGGTTTGCAGGATGGAAGTATAGCACCAGCGTGCGTTATGTTCTGTTCGCGCTGCTTGTCGTTATGTTCTACGTCAGCTTGGCGCCCAAACTGTTGCCCGAAACGTATGACATTGCGGTAGGTTTGCCAAGCGAGAAGGAAATCTTGGCGCCGATGGACATTCCGGATACGAAGGCGACGCTGAAAGCGCAAGAAGAGGCGGCTGAGAAGGTAGGACAGGTCTATACCATTCTGCCGCTCCGCAATGAAACGCTTGTCGCGCAAATGCTTGACCGGATCTTTCGGTTGAACCAGGACGACCAGGTTTCAGAGGAAGATAAGATCAAGATCTACCGCGAGGAACTGCCGCAGCGGGTGAAGGATCATGTGCAGAATTTCATCATGAACAATCGGAATTCCAGCGTTTATTCGGCGACCTTATTTGAGGAAGTAACTCAGCGCATTGATGAACAGCAATATCACATCTCGGAAGAGACGTTTATCAAAATTCCTCGTTTAACCTCAGAGGATATCAACGCGATGAAGCCGGTTGCTGCGGATATTGTAGCCCGGCTGACGGCGGATCCAATCGTTGAAGCGCAGACCGCACGGGCAAAAGTTGCGGAAATGGTCAGCACCAGCTCCTTAAGCAAACGGACGGCACGCGAGGTCGTACAGGAGCTTGCTCGTCTGTCTATCACCGCAAATAAGTTCTATGATGAAGAGGCAACGAAGGCGGCGAAGGTGGAAGCGCGCGAGAATACGCCTACGGTATATATCAAGCAAGGGGACGTGCTCGTACATAAGGGCGAAAGAATTACCCAGGAAATGTACACGTTGCTTGAGAAGAACGGCCTTCTTAAGGATGAGGTCGATTACTCACCGCAATTGGGGCTTCTTTTGTTGTCATTGCTGATGGCGACCGGGCTGATTATGTTTATTCGTCAATCGGAAGGCGCCAGCCGGTTCAAATACAACAACGCGCAGTTCGTTATGCTGCTGCTTATTATTTTTATCACGATTGCTTCGATGCATGTTATCAACATTCTGCAAAGCGAACAGCAGGCTTTTGTCGGGTATTTAGCCCCGATTGCTACTGGCGCGATGCTGATTACGCTGCTATTGGATTTGCCACTTGCGTATCTCTGCTCGTTTTTGTTTAGCGTTCTGGCTAGCATCATTTTGAATCAGCGGCAAAGCGAAATTTTTGATTTCCAATTTGGGTTCTTCGCATTGGTGACTTCGTTTGCAGCGATTTTTGCGATTCACCGGGCCAGCCAACGCTCCACCCTGCTCAAGGCGGGGATTATGATCTGCTTGTTTGGCGCGCTGTCGATCTTTGCCCTGCAGCTAATTGATAATCAGGACTGGACGCAAACCAGCACGTTATATGCGCTTGGATTTTCTGTGGCGGGGGGATTGTTGACTACGATTTTGGTCATCGGCTTGATGCCGTTCTTCGAGGTCACCTTCGGCATCCTCTCAGCGCTTAAGCTGGTGGAGTTGTCGAACCCCAACCACCCGCTCTTGCGCAAGCTGTTGACGGAGACGCCGGGGACGTACCATCACAGCGTGATGGTCGGCAACCTGTCGGAAGCGGCCGCCGAAGCGATTGGTGCCAACGGACTGCTGTGCCGTGTCGGCTCGTATTATCACGATATCGGGAAGACGAAGCGGCCGAGCTATTTTATCGAAAACCAGAACAACATGGAAAATCCGCACGACTTTATCGATCCGAAGTTAAGCAAATCGATTATTATCGCCCATGCCCGAGATGGGGTGGAGATGCAAAAGGAATATAAGCTGCCGAAGCCGATTCGGGATATTGCCGAGCAGCATCATGGAACGACTTTTTTACATTATTTCTACCACAAGGCGCTGCGCTTAGCGGAGGAGCAAGGCGTCGAGCCGGACTTCACGGAAGATGATTTCCGATATCCGGGGCCGAAGGCTCAATCGAAGGAAGCGGCTGTGGTTGGGATTGCCGACAGTGTTGAGGCAGCGGTACGCTCTCTGCGCAAACCAACAGTAGAGCAAGTGGAGTCCATGATCGAGAAAATTATTAAGAGCCGCTTGGACGATCACCAGTTTAACGAATGTGATCTGACGATGCGGGAGCTCGATATCATCGCCCAAACGTTAAAGGAAACGGTCATGGGCATCTTCCATTCGCGGATTGAGTATCCGGAGGAAGTGAAGAAGAGTAAAGAGAACGAGGAGAAAGACAGGGGGCAAAACGTCAATGGGCCTACAGCTGGCTTGGAGCAATGAGCAAGATAAAATGGAGATCCGTCAGGAGTTGATCGATCTCTTAGAGCGGGTGCTGCAGATCGCAGGACAAGCGGAGGGCATCACGGAAGGCGAAGTGGCACTTACATTCGTGGACGATGAGGCGATCCACGAATTAAACCGCGATTATCGCGGCATCGACCGGCCGACCGATGTGTTGTCGTTTGCGATGAACGAATCGCTGGAGGAAGAGCCGGAAATCGTCTATGAATTGGAAGAAGACGAAGAACTGGACGATATGACCGAAATGCTTGGAGATATCATCATCTCCGTGGAACGAGCCAAAGCGCAAAGCGAGGAGTACGGTCATTCGCTGGAGCGGGAAATCGGATTTCTGTTTGTGCACGGGTTCCTGCATCTGTTGGGTTATGACCATCAAGATAAGGTCAGCGAAGCGGAAATGATGGGTAAACAGGAAGCGGCGCTCGCCGAGGTAGGGCTTGTTCGCTAATGAAGCCGTCGCATCGCTGGAGTTCATCCTTTCGCTATGCGTGGGAGGGAATCGCCACCTCGTTTCGGACTCAACGTCATGTGCGATTCCATTGCGTCGCGGCGGTCATTGTGATTGCCGCGGCGATTGCGTTATCCCTCCCCGCGAGAGACGTAGCCTTATTGTTGCTCGTCATCGCCTTAGTTATTTCTCTTGAGCTCGTTAATACGGCGATTGAAGCCGTCGTAGATCTCGCAGCCCCTGAGTGGCATCGACTTGGCAAGATCGCCAAGGATGCCGCAGCCGGGGCTGTACTGGTCGCTGCGGTTGTTGCCGTAGTGATCGGGATCTTAATTTTTTATGAGCCATTGATGCGTTGGTTGGGGCAGCTGTAAGGTTGGTGCTCCCGATAACGGGCAAATGGACTGTTGAAATTCCCCCGTAACTTATTTTTGCTATGGTTGAAGGAGATGATAGGGTTATGGATTACGGTCAACTCATGAAAGAAGCGATCGAAGCCCGCAAAGCAGCATATATTCCATATTCGGGGTTTGGCGTTGGGGCAGCTCTGCTGGATAGCAAAGGACAGGTTCATCACGGCTGCAATATCGAGAATGCGGCTTATTCCCCGGGAAACTGCGCGGAGCGTACCGCGATGTTCCGGGCGATTGCCGACGGGCATCAACCCGGAACGTTTCAAGCCATCGCCGTGGTTGCCGACACAGAAGAACCGGTTGCGCCTTGCGGGGTCTGCCGCCAAGTGCTGTTTGAGCTATGCGGGCCGGACATGCCTGTCATCCTAGGCAATCTGAAGGGCGACATCCGTCAGACCACGGTACGGGAGTTGTTGCCCTACGCCTTCGGTCCTTCCCATCTGGAGGAACAGAAGTAAGCGGCGGGAGTATCTCTAACGGAACGGAGAGACGTTATTTAGCTGTATAGAGGCGTTTTGGATTTCTAACGGAACGAGGAGACGTTATTACGGACCTTTCGCGGGAATTGGTTGTTGTGAGCGCCGAATAAGAGCTCTGAGTTCCGTTAGCGCGGGAAATTGCCGAGAAATAGGCAAATAAGGTCTCTACGTTCCGTTACGCACGGACGGGTGGAACCAACTGTCGAACCCCAAAATGAACCACTACAGAAACCCGCACAGAATCCAGTACAGATTCTACAGATTCTCACGCAACATGACTTCACAGAACCAACACGGACCGATTCCGACTGAAGAACGGATTAGGTCACATGAAAGGAACTCACGATATGGCAAAAGCAAAATTCAAATCCGGTTTTGTGGCGATTGTGGGACGCCCGAATGTGGGGAAATCCACGCTGATGAATCAGATCATCGGGCAGAAGATCGCCATTATGTCCGATAAACCGCAAACGACGCGGAATAAAATCCATGGCGTCTATACTTCGGAAGAGATGCAGATCGTCTTTCTGGATACGCCAGGGATTCACAAACGGCAATCGAAGCTTGGCGACTACATGAATACGACGGCGCTCAACACCCTTGGCGAAGTTGAAGCCGTATTGTTCCTCGTGGATGCGGCGGAAGGATTGGGCGGCGGAGACCGTTATATCATCGAACGGCTGAAGGATGTACGGACACCGGTCATTCTGGTGCTGAACAAAATCGACCGCGTAGAGCCAGAACAATTGCTGCCGTTGATTGAAGAGTATAGTCAGCTTTATCCATTTAGCGAAATCGTACCGATTTCCGCCATGCTGGGGAACAACGTGAACCGGCTGCTGGAGCAGATCGGCAAATACCTGCCGGAAGGGCCGCAGTATTATCCGGAGGATCAGGTTACGGACCATCCGGAGCAGTTTGTCTGTGCTGAGCTGATCCGCGAGAAAATCTTGCATCTCACCCGCGAGGAAGTGCCGCACTCCATCGCTGTCACGATTGAAGATATGCGCGTACAGGAGAACGGTGTCGTGTACATTTCCGCGGTCATTTTCGTTGAACGCGATTCCCAGAAGGGCATCATTATCGGAAAGCAAGGGGCGCTGCTGAAGGAAGTAGGCAAGCTGGCCCGGCAAGATATCGAGAACTTGCTTGGATCGAAGATTTTTCTTGAGCTATGGGTGAAGGTGAAGAAAGACTGGCGGAACCAAGAACGGATCTTGAAGGACCTCGGGTTCCATAAGGACGCTTAAGGCTAACGTCTAGTTCTAGCTTTATACTGGGAGTTATTGCAACGCATAGATCCCGTTCATGCGCACATCCTATCTTTGTAGATGCAGGCGTCATTTCCGAAGAAAGGGTGAATACGAATGCGAGATTTTTCGTGGAAGTATTTTGCGATGACTGGAGATGTCGATGCTTACTTGCTTTACAAAGAAGCCAGCAGCGCGTATGAGGAGGAGGCTAAGGCTGCCGAAGAGCTGATTCTAGAGGAAGAAGCCGAGTAGTACGGATTTGGTGGGAGAGGCGAGTTTGGGGGAAACGAAATGCTCTACAGGGTGGAAGGAATTGTCATCCGCAGTATGGACTATGGGGAAGGCAATAAAATAATTACATTATGTACCGAAACGAGCGGCAAAATCGGGGTACTGGTGCGCGGCGCCAAAAAGGTGAAGAGCCGCCACGGGGCCCTGACTCAGCCTTTTACACATGGAGAATATGTGTTCTTCCGCCAAAACGGCGGTTTGGGCACCTTAAACCAGGGTGAGATGATTGAGTCTCACTTTTCTTTGCGTGAGGACATTTTTCTCGCGGCCTATGCTTCGTATGCCTGTGAGTTGTTGGACAAGACCCTGCAGGATGAAGAGGTGGGCAGCTTCTGGTTCACTCAGTTGAAGGCTTGCCTGGACGGGTTATCGTCGGGCAAGGACCCGCAGATCGTCATCCATCTCTTCGAAATGAAAATCTTGCAGGCCGCAGGCTACGGACCTTCATTTGAAAGCTGTGTCTCCTGCGGGCGGGTCGACGATTCGCCGTATGTTAGCCCGCGTCTAGGCGGGAGACTTTGCCGATCGTGCCGTCACCAAGATCCGGCCGCGATGCAGGTCACACCGGGCGTGCTTAAATTGCTCATGTTATTTGAGAAAATGGACCTGCGCCGGCTCGGAAACGTCGAGGTAAAGGACGAGACGAAACGGGAGCTAAAGACTGTGATGCGTGCCTTCATGGATATGCAGCTTGGGCTGAAGCTGAAATCCCGTCATTTTCTCGATCAACTGGACAAGTATGAAATTTGACGAACGAGATAAAATTAGTTAATATATAAAAGACTTTCTCCCTCAAAGTGTTATATTCAAGAGGGAGAATTGTGCGTTGAACGGGAAGAGTAGCAAGAAGAAGTCTATGAACCCCTTTTTCTGAGTGATGTTATGGATCAGGAGAGGGAATAAGCGACCGGGGAGGGTGGGAGCCCGGATAGATGGTCTTGTGAAGCGGCAGCCCGGGAGCACAAACCGATCGTGAAAAGCGGATTTGCAGCGATGGTCTCCGATAGGAGGCGGCGGCAAATCAAGTAGGGTGGAACCGCGGGAACTTACAGCTCTCGTCCCTACGTCTGACAGCAGGCGTAGAGGCGGGGGCTTTTTATTTTTCCCTTCTAGCCCATGCTTGCTGAACAAACCTGAAGGTTAGGAGATGAGGTTCGCCATGAGTATCAACTTTCAACAAATGATCTTGACGCTGCAGCAATTCTGGGCAGAACAGAATTGCATCATCGTGCAGCCGTATGACGTGGAGAAAGGGGCCGGTACGCTGAATCCGATGACGTTCCTGCGTTCGATTGGCCCGGAGCCGTGGAATGTGGCTTACGTGGAGCCTTCCCGTCGTCCAGCGGACGGCCGTTACGGGGAGAATCCAAATCGGTTGTACCAGCACCATCAGTTCCAGGTGATCATGAAGCCGTCGCCGGACAATATCCAGGAGATTTACCTGGAAAGCTTGAAGCGGCTGGGCATTAACCCGCTGGAGCATGACATCCGGTTTGTCGAAGACAACTGGGAGCATCCGGGCTTGGGCGCATGGGGCCTTGGCTGGGAAGTTTGGCTGGACGGTATGGAAGTCACGCAGTTTACTTACTTCCAGCAAGTCGGAGGGATCGAAACGAACCCGGTTGCCGTAGAAATCACCTATGGGATGGAACGCCTGGCCTCCTACATTCAAGATAAGGAGAACGTGTTCGAGCTGGAATGGGTGGACGGCACGACATACGGTGATGTTTTCCATCAGGCGGAATATGAGCATTCTAAGTACACGTTTGAAATCTCCGATGTGAAAATGCTGTTTACGCTGTTTAACATGTACGAGCAAGAAGCGAACAAAGCAATGGAGCAGCATTTGGTGTACCCGGCTTACGATTATGTGTTGAAATGCTCGCATACGTTTAACCTGCTGGATGCCCGTGGGGCGATCAGTGTCACCGAACGGACAGGATATATTACGCGGGTGCGGAATTTGGCTCGTCAAGTTGCTGCAACTTATTTGGAGGAACGTGAGAAGCTTGGATTCCCGATGCTTCAGAAAGGGGGTGCTGCACGTGGCTAAGGATCTGCTGTTTGAAATTGGACTGGAAGAAATGCCGGCCCGGTTCATCCGCGCCGCGATGGAGCAATTAAAGGAGCGGACGGAGAAATGGCTGGAGGAATCAGTCATTCAACACGGAGCCGTTGAAGCTTATGCAACCCCTCGCCGACTGGCTGTCCTCGTCAAAGATGTGGCAGAGAAGCAAGAGGATGTGCATGAGGAAGTTAAAGGGCCTTCGCGTAAAATCGCCCTGGATGAAAACGGGCAGTGGAGTAAAGCAGCACTTGGCTTTGCCCGCAGCCAGGGAGCCAGCCCGGAGCAATTTACGTTCCGTGAGGTTGGCGGTACGGAGTATGTTTATGTCAGCAAAAGCAAAATTGGTGTAGAGACATCGAGTCTTCTTGCTGACGGATTGCTGGGCATTTTGCAGGCGATGAATTTTCCGAAGAACATGCGTTGGGGCAATTACGACTTTAAGTTTGTGCGCCCGATTCGCTGGCTGGTGGCGTTGTTCGGCAAAGACGTCATCGAGCTTGAAATCGCTGGAGTGAAATCCGGTAACGTGACGCGGGGACACCGGTTCCTTGGAACGGAAACCGTCATCGAAGAGCCTGCTGTCTATGTGGAAACGCTGCGCAGTCAGCACGTGATCGCAGACGTTAATGAACGTCAAGCTTTGATCCAGAACCAAATCAACGCCTTGGCTAAAGAAAAAGGCTGGCACATCGCCGTGAAGGAAGATTTGCTGGAGGAAGTCCTGTTCTTGGTCGAGACGCCAACGGTGCTGTACGGTACGTTCGAAGAATCGTTCCTGAACATTCCGCAGGAAGTGCTCATTACCTCGATGCGCGAACATCAGCGCTACTTCCCGGTGCTGAATGCGCAAGGCAACCTGCTTCCTTACTTCGTCACCGTGCGTAACGGGAACAACACGTCGCTGGACGTGATTGCCCGCGGGAACGAGAAGGTGCTTCGTGCTCGGTTGTCCGACGCGAAATTCTTCTATGAGGAAGATCAAAAGTTGGCGATTAAAGACGCGCTGTCCAAACTGGAAAGCATCGTATTCCATGATGAGCTTGGCACGATCGGGGACAAAGTGCGCCGCATCCGTCGCAATACCGAGAAGTTATCGGCGATGCTGGGGACGGATACCGGAACAGCAGAAGCTGCCGCGCGTACGGCGGAAATTTGTAAGTTTGACCTCGTAACTCAGATGGTTTACGAGTTCCCTGAATTGCAAGGGGTGATGGGGGAAGATTATGCCCGTAAAGCCGGCGAACCCGAAGCGGTGGCAAGAGGGATCTTTGAGCATTATCAGCCGCGGTTTGCCGATGATGCCGTTCCTGCTTCAACCGTTGGCTCGATTGTCAGCATCGCGGATAAGATTGACACGATTGTTGGCTGTTTCTCGATTGGGATCATTCCAACCGGCTCCCAGGATCCGTACGGCCTGCGCCGTCAGGCTGCCGGCATCGTGCAAATCATCGTGGATCATGAGCTGTCCGTTTCACTTACGGAGATTTTCAAGCTGGCGCTGGAGACGCATCAACAATTCCGCGGGCTGAAACGCAGCGAAGATGAAATCATGAAGGATCTGCTGGATTTCTTTGGCTTGCGAGTCAGAAAGACGCTTTCGGACGAAAACCTCCGCTATGACGTTGTCGACGCCGTTCTGTCGGCGGGCTATGATGATGTTGTCTCGACGGTAGCACGCGGCAAGGCGCTGATGGAAGCGGTAGATGCGAAGGACGAGTTCAAAGCAACCGTTGAATCGTTTGGACGGGTCAGCAATCTGGCGGCCAAAGCCACCGGTGAGAAGGTTCGCTCCGATCTGCTCTCTGAACCTGCAGAACAAGCGCTGTACGAGGCATGGCGTTCGGTCTCGGATAAATACCGGGAGACGCTGGCTGCCCGCGACGCGGTTGGTGCGCTGGAACTGATCAGCGGATTAAAAGATGCGATTACCGTGTTCTTTGATGCCGTCATGGTTATGGCGGAGGATGATGCGATCCGGACGAACCGGTTGGCCTTGCTGGCGGCGATTGATGAAGATCTCAAAGCTTTTGCCGATTTCGGCAAACTGGTTTGGGCATAATAGAAGGCAATGAAGCAAAAGTATGGCTGACGGCTAGCGATGGGCTTGCCGTCAGCCATCCATCGCTATTTAGCAAAAAACGAGAGTTTCACCTGAGTCTTGTTTAGATTCAGGTATTTCGAGGTTATATTGTATTACATGGAGGCGTGGTGGATGCGGATCGTCGTCGATGGGGATTCCTGTCCGGTTAAGGCGGAAATTGCCGAAACGGCTGGCAGATTTGGTGTACCTGTGATTATGGTGGCCTCATATGATCATGTTCTGCAGCCGGAACCGGGCGTGACGGTTGTCCAGGTGGATCGCAGCGGACAAAGCGCGGATATGTACATTGCCGCCCATGTAGAGAAGGGCGATATCGTTGTGACCCAGGACTACGGGCTGGCGGCATTGATCATCGCAAGAGACTGCCATGGGATTTCGCCGCGCGGTGATATCTATCATCCGGGAAATATCGACTATTTGCTCGAACGCCGTCATCACCATGCGAAAGCTAGACGGGCAGGGCATCGCGCTAAGGGGCCCAAGCCTTTTACCATCGAGGATCGTGAGCGGTTTGCCGACGCTTTGTCAAAACTTTTGCTTCGTTTGCAGGAGAATGTATAGTTTTAGCGAATTACTATTTACGTGTCACCCGAGAGCAACAAAATGTCGGTGTTTTTGACATTTTGAGCAATACTCACGCGTGAAAGATGAAGGTGATTTGGATGAGTACCGGGCGTGGCATTCCGGAGGAAGTCATCGAGGCGGTTCTGCGTCAGCACGATATCGTCGATACGGTCAGCAAGCACGTTCATCTAACGAAGCAGGGGAAGTACTTGAAGGGGTTATGTCCGTTCCATTCGGAGAAGACCCCATCGTTTACAGTCACACCCGAACGCCAAATTTTCCATTGCTATGGCTGCGGCAAAGGCGGAAATGCCATCAAATTCAGGATGGAAATCGAAGGATTAACCTTTCCCGAAGCTGTCAGAATCATGGCGGACGAGGCGCATATCCCTTACGAGGATAAAGGCAGAAGTTACGCCGATACTCCGCGTAACCGGGAGTTGGAAGAGCTGCTGCAGGCCCATGAGTGGTCCTCCAAGCTTTATCATTATTTGCTCAAGAACACCGAATACGGGAAGCCGGCGATGGAATATTTGAAATCCCGCGGCTTTACCGACAAGGCCATCGATACATTCCAGATTGGTTACGCACCCGCCAGATGGGATACGCTCGTCCAGTTTTTGGACAAGAGATCATTTAATTTGGAAACGATGGAGAAGGGCGGATTGCTGTCAGCGAAGCAGGACGGTACCGGTTATGTGGACCGCTTCCGCGATCGGGTCATCTTCCCATTACACAACCGAAACGGCAAAGTCATTGCGTTTGCGGGCAGAGTGCTCGGCGACGGGCAACCGAAATACTTAAATTCGCCGGAAAGCAAGCTGTTTACAAAGAGCCGAGTTCTTTACAATTTGCATCAAGCCAAGAACGAGATCCGCAAGACAGGCCAAATCGTCCTGTTTGAGGGTTACGGCGATGTCATCAGCGCATGGGAAGCCGGAGTTCACAACGGTGTTGCTACCATGGGGACCGCTTTGACGGAACACCATGCGGCGATCATGCGGAGCCTTGCCGATGAGGTGTTGGTCTGCTATGACGGAGACTCCGCCGGTCAGGCTGCAGCCTTAAAGAGCATTCCGATCCTTGAAGGTGCAGGTTTTTCCCAAGTGAAAATTGCAATGCTCAGCGAAGGGTTGGACCCTGATGAATTTATCCAAAAGTACGGAGCCGAGCGGTTCCGTCATCAAGTTTTGGAAGGTGCGGTATCTTCCGTTAAATTTAGGCTTATATATCTGAGAAAAAACCATATACTGCTAGAAGAAGACGGAAAGATCGCTTATATCAAAGAGGCGATGCCGATTATTGCGGCGCTCTCCTCCCCAAGCGAACGCGAAATTTATTTGAAGGAGCTCTCCGCCGAATTGCAGGTGTCCTTCGACAGCTTGAAGCAAGAGTGCAACGAGCTGAGAACAGCTATGCAAAAAAAGGCAAATGCCGGGGATAATAAGCCCGAAAGGTGGAATAATGGTAGGCATAAAAAAGGGCAGGCATCCATGCCGACGTTGCTGCCCGCTTTTCATGTGGCGGAACGGAGACTGCTTTCATTCATGCTTCAGGACGAAGAGGTGTCCCGCTATGTAGGCGAACGCCTTGGGACGAACTTTAACATCGAAGATCATGTGGCGATTGCCGCTTATCTATACGCCTATTATGCGCAAGGGAAACCCCCGGATGCCAGTCGGTTCATTTCCTCGCTTCAGGATGAACGGCTTGAGCAGACGGTCATCTCGATCGCGATGATGGATACACCGGCTGAATGGACCACACAGGAGTTGGACGATTGTATCCGTGAAATTCAAAAGGTGCCGCTGCTGGAGCAGATCAAACGCAAGAAAGAGGAAATGGTATCGGCCGAACGGGCCGGTGACTATTTGCGTGCGGCGCAAATTGCAAGTGAGATTATTGCCCTAGAGAGACAGTAAGACGAACGGACTTTCGATGATGTTTCTAGGGAGGAGGGAGCCAGAAATGACGAATGATCAACATACTGAACTAGAAACGGAACTTACCTTAGAGCAGGTAAGGGATCAATTGATCGAACAAGGGAAGAAAAGATCATCCTTAACTTATAAAGAAATTATGGAGAAGCTTTCGCCTTTCGATCAGGATCCCGAGCAAATGGACGAGTTTTTTGAACAATTGGCCGATCTCGGCATCGACATCACCGGTGACGGCGACGACGATCATCGCAGTCGCGGCGATGGAGACGACTCGCATGACGATGATTTTAATTACGACGACGACCTCTCGCTTCCTCCGGGAATCAAAATTAACGATCCAGTTCGGATGTATCTGAAGGAAATCGGACGCGTCCCGCTGTTGTCGGCGGACGACGAAATGGAACTGGCCAAACGGATCGAGAACGGGGATGAAGAGGCGAAGCGGCGTTTGGCTGAAGCCAACCTGCGGTTGGTTGTCAGCATCGCCAAACGTTATGTTGGTCGCGGCATGCTGTTCTTGGATCTGATCCAAGAAGGAAATATGGGCTTGATTAAAGCCGTGGAGAAATTCGACCACAAGAAAGGCTTCAAATTTAGTACCTATGCCACCTGGTGGATTCGTCAGGCCATTACCCGTGCGATTGCCGACCAGGCCCGTACGATTCGGATTCCGGTTCATATGGTCGAAACGATTAACAAGCTGATTCGGGTATCCCGGCAGCTGCTGCAAGAGCTGGGACGCGAACCAGCACCGGAAGAAATCGCGGCGGAGATGGATCTTAGCGTGGAGAAGGTCCGGGAGATCATGAAGATCGCCCAAGAGCCGGTATCGCTGGAAACGCCGATTGGGGAAGAGGACGATTCCCATCTTGGCGACTTTATTGAAGATCAGGAAGCCTTGGCGCCAGCCGACGCAGCGGCTTACGAGCTGCTGAAAGAACAGCTGGAGGATGTACTGGACACGCTCACTGAACGCGAAGAGAACGTGCTTCGTTTACGGTTTGGACTGGACGACGGACGTACGAGAACCCTTGAGGAAGTGGGGAAAGTCTTCGGCGTCACGCGGGAGCGTATTCGGCAAATCGAAGCGAAGGCGCTCCGTAAGCTGCGCCATCCGAGCCGCAGCAAGCGGTTGAAGGACTTTCTCGAATAGGTGTTAACGCCTGCAATCTTGACCTTCTGCAGCCAAGCAGCAAGGTCATTTTTGTTAAAGCGGCGCTTTATGGACCTTATACTGTCGTGAACGGCTCTGAGTCTGCGAAGCGTCGCCCCTTACTTTTGGAATAATTTCCTTCTTTTTCTTTATTGGTTTTTATTTTACCGTTTTTCCCTGGGCAATGCAAATCGTTGTGCGTTGCTAGATGATGCGATTTGAGATGCCTCGGCACTTGAAGATCGCTTGCTCTTTGGCAGATCTGCTATTATCTATGGGTTAAGAAAAAATGGGTGGTGTAGAGAATCGACATGAATTTGTCAGCTAGATTGCAGCTCATTGCCGACTGGCTTCCGGCGGGATGCCGGTTTGCCGATATCGGATCAGATCACGCGCTGTTGCCCGTGGCTGCCGTGCGCAGCGGACAGGCGGTCTTCGCCGTTGCTGGCGAAGTGAATGACGGCCCGTTGGAAGCGGCCCGCCGCCAGGTGGCTGAGGCCGGGGAGACGGCGCGCATCTCAGTCCGCAAAGGAGACGGACTTGCTGTCATTACCCCCGGGGAGGTGGACGTGATTACCATCGCCGGCATGGGCGGGGCGCTGATCTCCTCCATTCTCGATGCGGGTCAAGCGAAGCTGGCCGGTGTCAAGCGACTCGTGCTCCAGCCGAATGTTGGCGGAGAATTTGTCCGCCGCTGGCTACTTGAGCACGATTGGTATTTGGCGGAAGAGGCGATCCTGGAGGAGGACGGCAAAATTTACGAAGTGCTGATGGCCGAAGCCACGGCGGATGCCGAAGCCCGAAATGCGGAGCTCTACCGGGAACGCCAGCTGGCAGGAGGCCGAGTCAGCTTAACTCGCGAGCTCCTGCTCATGATGGGGCCTCGGTTAACGGCAGCCCCGAATGAAGTCTTTTTCAAGAAATGGAAATCAGAGCTTCGTAAGCTGGAGGGGATTCGCCGGTCGGTGGCTTCTTCGACGTTGGAGGCTTCCCGTCAGAAGGAAGCGGAGCTCACTCGGTTATCGGAGCAGTTAAAGGAGGTGCTGGCATGTTTGCCAAAGGACAAACAGTAGTGCAATACATGGAGCAACTAGCTCCCAAGCATGTGGCGATGGAGGGGGACAAAATTGGCCTCCAACTAGGCAGTCTGCAGAAGGAAATTCGCAATGTGCTTGTGGCATTGGATGTAAATGAGGAGGTTGTGGACGAGGCAATTGCTTTGGAAGCGGATCTGATTGTTGCCCATCACGCCATCATTTACCGTCCGCTGGCTCATTTGCAGAGCGACACGCCGATGGGAAAGGTGTACGAGAAGCTGATCAAAAACGATATTGCGGTATATATCGCGCATACGAACCTCGACGTCACCGACGGCGGGATGAACGACTGGATGGCGGAAGCCTTGGGCATTGAAAGTGCTGATTCGCTTGAAGATGTACATACGGACAACTTGTATAAGCTTGTCGTGTTTGTGCCGAAGGATCATCACGAGCCGGTGCTTCAGGCGATGTTGAATGCTGGAGCAGGTCATATCGGCAACTACAGCCACTGCAGCTTCAATATCGAAGGCTTTGGCACGTTTAAACCCGGAGAGGGGACCGACCCATACATCGGCAGCCAAGGCAAGCTGGAGAGGGTTGAGGAGCTGCGCATTGAAACCGTTGTGCCGCACAGCCTGCGCGGCAAGGTCATTCAAGCGATGCTGAAGCAGCATCCGTATGAAGAGGTAGCCTATGACCTATACCCGATGGATCTGAAGGGGCGCACTTTTGGACTCGGACGGGTCGGGAAGCTCACAGAGCCGGTTACGCTTCGCGACTTCGTGCAGCGCGTCAAGGAACGGCTGGATGTGCCGATGGTTCGTGTTGTTGGAGATTTGAACCGGCCGATTCGCAAGGCCGCGGTCTTGGGCGGTTCCGGCGGGCGGTATTGGAAGAGTGCTCAATTCCGCGGGGCGGACGTACTTGTCACCGGGGACGTCGATTACCATACCGCGCAGGATGCTTGGATGGCCGGAGTTGCCATCATCGATCCGGGGCATAATGCGGAGAAAATCATGAAGCCTCGCGTTGCGGCCTGGCTGACAGAGAAATTAAACGAAGGCAAATATGCGACCCGG
The DNA here is from genome assembly GCF_000518465.1 of Paenibacillus sp. J14. Classification (NCBI taxonomy): domain Bacteria; kingdom Bacillati; phylum Bacillota; class Bacilli; order Caryophanales; family Paenibacillaceae; genus Paenibacillus; species Paenibacillus sp. J14. Next base: position 54,954 of record NZ_JADQ01000008.1, read on the forward strand.
GTACATGCTTCTCAGGTTAATACTGAGCCGTTTCGATTCATGTAAACAGGCGGCTAACATTACGAAAACAACGGTCTCCAAAGCTGGCAGGAAACGTAAGGTTTACCGGCAAATCGCTCTTGTCAGCGGACATCAATGTCTGTATACTAACTAGTGTTGCCTTACGAAAGTTTGACAGACAATCGCCGGCGGCTGCAAAGCCGCGGGAGGAAAGTCCGGGCTCCACAGGGCAGGGTGCTGGATAACGTCCAGTCAGCGCGAGCTGAAGGATAGTGCCACAGAAATGGACCGCCGATGGATTTCTCCACTTCGTGGAGGGTCACAGGCAAGGATGGAACCGAGGTGTAAGAGACCCCGAGGAACGCTGGCGACTTCGTTCCTGGTAAACCCCACCTGGAGCAAGACCTAATGGGACGCAGCTTCTTCGCGAAGCGGCCTTTGCCCGAGGCGCGTCCGGGTTGGTTGCTGGAGCCGCTCAGTAATGTGCGGCCTAGATAGATGATTGTCACTCAAGGCGGGAGGGTGGTTCCCGTTATACCGCAACGAGTACAGAACCCGGCTTATGGCAAACTTTCATCACTAAAGGGAACATGACCTATATCAATGTTAAAGCCTCCGCATCGCTTGGGTGTATCCAGCGATGCGGAGGCTTTTGGTTTAGAAAGTTATTTCGCGCGCTCTACTGCGCGATCCATTTTTTGTTGGACCGACTGCGGCCAGAACTGCAGCGGAGCTGCACTGCCGCCAGCAGCCTGCAACGCGGCATAGACGTCGATTTGCCCATATCCATAATATTTGTCCCGTCCTTTGTCCCCTAAATCGATCACGTTCTTCCGGATGATGTCCATGACCTCGGTGTTCTTCAGGTCCGGATTGACCGATCGGATCAGAGCGGCAAGGGCTGCGACGTGCGGGCTCGCCATCGATGTCCCAGATAACGCGGCATACTGATTATCCGGATAGGTGCTGGCAATGCTTTCTCCTGGCGCCATCACGTCGATATAATCGCCGTAGTTGGAGAAGGAAGCTTTTTGCATATTATAGTCGGTTGCTGACACGGACAACACTTCCGGATAAGCTGCAGGGTAACCCGGCCGTTCGGTGTTATCGTTGCCCGTAGCCGCAATCAACACTACATCCCGCTCATAGGCGTATTTAATCGCTTCATGCAAAAATTGAGCGTCGGCGTAGTTGCCCAGGCTCATATTAATCACTTTGGCGCCGTGGTCGGTCGCCCAGATGATGCCTTGAGCCACCGAATAGGTTGTGCCTGAGCCGGATTGATCGAGCGCCTTGACCGGCAAGATTTTACCGCCCCACATCATGCCGGCGATCCCTTCGCCGTTGTTCACATTGGCGGAAATAATGCCCGCCACATGCGTGCCATGACCTACATCATCGGTGGGCTCTTGGTCCGGGTTAATCACATTGTAGCCCTTCAGCAACCGCCCCTGCAGGTCGGGATGCTTTAAATCCACGCCGGTATCTACAACTGCTACAATCACGTCATTGCTGCCCTTGGATAATTTCCAGCCGCGATTCGTTTCAATAATTGGCAGGTTCCATTGGTATTCGGAGAACAGCAGATCGTTTGGAATCTCGGGGGTTTCTTCGGCACCTTTAGGATCGGATACCGGATCGTCCTCATAATAATAGCTTCCGGGGTCGTCCCAAATGCTGTCGCCGGTTTCATTGGTCAGATACAGATAATGCGGCTCGATATACTTCGGCTTCCATTTATTCTGAAAATATTGCTTCAACTGCTGCATGCTCATTGTATCCGAACGGAAAATGTAGGTGCTGTTCAGCTTCCGCGGCGGTTTGCCGGAGATGTCCGCCAACATCTGCTTCATTTGCTCGTCCGTAGGCTTGCTATGGAACGTCACCACGATTTCGTTTTCATAATAATGGCTTGCTTTTTCGTTGTCATGTCCTGTTTTCACCGTGATGTCTTTCAGTGTGTCCGCATGCACCGATTCCACCTTGAACTTGCCTTCCTTCGGATAAGGGATCAACCGCAGGTTTTTATTCTGATGATCTTGCACCCGACCTAAGATCCCGATGTCCATCACCGCGATAATCCCTTGCTTTTTCCCTTTTACCGGCTCTGCGGCAATGAAATATTTTGGCTGCTTCTCCGGGAACGATGGCGATTCATAACTGCTTGATTTGCTTAACGCCTTTTTCGCGTACCCCAAATAGGTGTTGAGTTGCTTGCTTACAGCCGGGTCCGGTTTAAAATCCTCTCGCCGAAACTGCCGGGTTTGCCCTTTCGTGGCATCGTACCAGAGGATCGCCTGAAAATGCTTATGATCCTTCTGCAATTCCCGCGCAGCACGTTGCAGCTTGTCACCTATACTGCCGCCGGAAGAGCTTGCCGCAAGCGAACGAAGATGGCCCCGTGCGTCCATGCGAGATAACCGTTCGGTAGCGGTCATATCTCGCTTCAGCATGCTTTGCTTTAATTTCTGCTCCTCCGCCGGCTTTGGCACGGATAGTTGAGTTACGGAATTCCGCGGAGTCGTCTTGTCATTGTCCGAGGATGGGAAGAGAAGCGAAACCGCAGCTACTGCCGCGGCCCCCGTCAACCCCCAAGCGGCCCATCTGCGCCAGTTCATCAGTAAACCTCCTTTATTATATGTCCAATGTCCATAGCCATAGCGTGAGGTGATGACCCTGATTTTATTCTTGAGGGATACCGTATTCTGTAAAATTGTGTTACGATAATTTCGTTAATGACTATACCGATCATTACAGGTGAAGGAGAATTGTTCGCATGCCACAAGCCAATAACATCAGGCAGTTGTGTGAAGCCACTCGAGAGAAATTAAAACAAGCGGTGGAGAAGCTTGAAACGTTCTTAAACCATCATTCTCTGCCGCAGCTAATGGAAGGCCAAGACGAAGACAGAGTATTGTTTTACCAAGGGTTTTTGTCAGATCTGCGTCACCTGCTTGTGTTCAGTGAGGTTTGCTACGAGAAGCTAGGCGTTGCCCTCCGTCGCGGTACCTTTGACGAGGAAGCTGCTGAGAAAGTGCTGTACCATGTGTATCATGATTGCGTTAATAACTTCTTCTATCCTAAAAATGAAAGCTATTCCGAAGATGGCAGATACGCCTATACGGGTCAGGATGCCATTCGATTCCGTAAGAAACCGGTTCGCGCGGCGCGTGACATCGTGCTGGATATCACCGGAATTTTTGAGGAATTGCGGGACGATCTCAATTATTATGAGAGCGATTATTTAACCCAATTACGATTAAACCGTTCCGCCAAATAAAAATGAAAATGAAACGACAAGATGCCGTGATGACGGCATCTTTTTATTTTTGGGAACGATTTGCTAATCGCGCAGCGCATAAGGGAATCAGACCGGGGAGAAAATGATACGCGAGGTGATCAATATGCCAAATGGGGAAAAACCCATAGTTAAATGTAGCGTATCCAACTGCACCTATTGGGGAGAGAAAAACGTGTGCAATGCCGACGTCATTATGATCGATGTCGACCAGCATGCGAAGAACCATTATTCGGCGGAGTTCGCTGGTGAATCGTTTGATACGGAACACCAAGATGCTGCTGCATCGTCCGCTTCCACTTGCTGCCATACGTTTAAACCGAAGTCCAAATCGTCGTAAGGAAAACACATTTCACGGAGGTGCTTCAGATGACGGATACCAAATCAGACAAACCGCACAAAAAGTCGGCCGAAAAGAGCCGCACCGACTACCCGCGTAAAGTGAACCGTGAGCACCGTGAGGAGTATGCGGCCGAGGTTACCCCGGCCGGGACGTACAGCGGTAACGTGATCCGCAGTGAAAGATCCGAAGAATCTCACGATGCTGTAGGTAACAACGATACGGCAGGACGCACCGTTGGTTATGTCGGCGTGGGTTTAGGGATCGCCTCATTGTTCTTTTGGTCGATTATTCTGGGGCCGCTGGCTGCGGTTATGGGCTTCTATGCCTACAGCCAAGGCAACAAAACATCCGGGGCTTGGGCGATCGGCCTGGGGCTCGTATCCACGTTAAGCTACTTTGTACTGATGCCATTTACTCGCTAACCGACGTCCGATGGGGCTGCGGAAGCGCTGGAATCATGACCGTCATACTAACCGGCTAACGCCATCTTTAAGGCGTTGGCCTTTTCTTTTCTGCAGCTTTTATCGAAAAAGGGTGGTATGCGTCGCGGATTGCGTGTAAAATATAGGCATTGAACTAGTTATTCCTCGATAAGGAGCTTATTACGCATGCAAATCGATCCGCGAACGGTGGAACAGCTGATTCAGCTTCAGTCTTTAAATCCATTAAATTTGCAACAATCGTCATCTGAACGAGCAACCGGGGATATGGACGGCTCGTTGTTTGATATATTGCTTCAGGAAATGATGTTGGCTGAGCAGGGCGAGAGATCTTTGCCTGAGACCGGCTCCAGTGTTGATACTCAAGCTTTATTAGCATCGCTTCAAGGGTATCTATATTCTGCGGGGATCGACGGCGGAGATTCGTTAGACGCAGCCTCTTTTGCAGAGCTGCTTCCGAATTACTTAACGGCCGCTGCGGCAGCGACAGTAGGGGATGTTCCGGGGCAAGCCGCGGAGGTTACCGCTGACTTGCAGTCTTTGATTGCCGAAGCTAGTTCGCGATATGGCGTGCCGGAGAGTCTGATCAAAGCGGTCATTGCGACGGAATCCTCCTTTAATCCGCAGGCGGTATCGTCCGCCGGAGCCAAAGGGCTGATGCAGTTGATGGACGCAACGGCGAAAGGGCTGGGAGTCAGCGACCCGTTTGATCCTGCGCAGAATATTGATGGCGGCACCAAATATTTGTCATATCAAATCCACCGTTACGGCGGGGATATTAAAACGGCTCTTGCGGCCTACAACGCTGGACCAGGCAGACTGCAACAGCTGGGCATCAGCAACGATGAGCAACTGATGGAGAAGTTCCACTTATTGCCGCAGGAGACGCAAGGCTATATTGCCAAGATTATGCGAGCGCAAGCGAAATACGAGGCTTAATTTGGTTATAAAATTGAGAAGTACATGATTCGAAAGATCAAATGGAAAACGCTCCGATCGCGGTGATTTCGGGAATACGCGTTTTTCATTTGATCTTTTTTGAGATGAAGGTGAACCTAATGATCTATTTTGACCATGCGGCGACGACCCCGCCCTATGAGGACGTCACCAAGACTGTAGCAGAAGTAATGGCAAGGCACTATGGCAACCCGTCTTCATTACACCGGCTGGGCGAAGATAGTGCAAAGCTGTTGGACAAAGCAAGGGAGGTAAGCGCCGCTGCACTAGGCGTTCAACCTCGGGAAATCGTATTTACCGGCGGGGCGACGGAAAGCAACAATATGGCCATTAAAGGGGTTGCCCTCCAGTTTATCGAACGGGGTAAACATTTAATCACAACGGCAACGGAGCATCCGTCTGTACTCGAGAGTGTCAAGCAGTTGGCCTCATGGGGCTGGGAAACGACGATTCTTCCGGTTGACGAGAATGGAGGCGTGACCGTCAAGCAGGTGCGGGAAGCGTTGCGCCCAGATACCGTGCTGGTGACGATCATGCATGTGAACAACGAAACTGGGACCATACAACCGGTGGAGGAAATCGGCCGCATGCTGAAAGCGACTGCCCCTAGGGTGCTGTTTCATGTAGACGGCGTTCAGGGCTTTGGCAAGCTGCCCTTGTCGTTGAATGACAGCGGAATTGATTTATACAGCCTGTCTGCGCACAAACTAAGAGGACCCAAAGGGGTAGGCCTGCTGTACGTCCGCGAAGGGCTTCGGCTTGCGCCGCTGCTGGCTGGCGGCGGACAGGAGGGCGGCTATCGTTCAGGTACGGAGAACATCCCTTATATCGTGGCTTTCGCGAAGGCGTTACGTCTGGCGAAGGAAGGCCGCGAGACTCGGGCAACCAAGCTGTATGGCTTGCGTGAGCGTCTGATGAAGGGGCTTGCAGAATTGCCGGAGCTTGTGGTCAACTCTCCGGCGCAAGGCGCGCCGCATATCGTGCATTTCTCTTATCCGGGGATGAAAGCTGAGGCGTTGCTGCACATGCTGGAGGAAGAAGGTTTTTTCGTATCTACCCGCTCAGCTTGTTCTTCCAAGCGAAGTGAACCAAGCCGTATTCTGCTCGCTATGGGCAAAACGAAGGAAGTTGCCTCGTCCGGCATTCGGATCAGTCTAGGCGAGGAACATGAAGAACGAGACATTGACGCTCTGCTTGCCGCGTTGCAACGAAGTGTGAAGCGGCTGCAGGCTTTACGATAGGAGAGAAACGTTAAAATGGAATATGATATGCTGCTGCTCCGTTTTGGAGAAATCACCCTTAAGGGGCGAAATCGCTCACGCTTCGAGCAAGTGATTCACAATCATGTCAAAGCACTGATGCATAAATTTCCCCGGGCGCAAGTCATCAAAGAATATGGAAGAATTTTTATTGCCATCAACGGAGAGCCGCTGGAGCCGATGATTGCGGAGATGAAGAACGTGTTTGGCGTAACTTCGATGTCTCCCATCAAAGTTGTCCCCTCCCGGTTGGAAGATATTCTGCAGACGGGAGTTGATTTCATTAACGAACTGGGGCCGGCCCCGGGAACGAAGTTTAAAGTGACTGCCCGCCGGATCTGGAAGGCATTCCCTCACTCGTCGCATGAAATGAACAGACTGGTCAGCACTCCTATCCTGAACGCCAACCCCGAACTTAAGGTGGACGTTCATCACCCCGAAGTGGATCTGCGCGTGGAGATTCGAGAGCAGGGTACGTATTTGTTCTGTGAAGTGATCCCGGGGGCAGGAGGATTCCCGCTCGGCTCAAACGGTAAAGCCATGCTGCTCTTGTCCGGTGGAATCGACAGTCCGGTTGCCGGTTGGTCGGCGCTGCGTCGCGGATTGGAAATCGAATGCGTTCATTTCCACAGCTATCCTTTTACGAGTAAAAAAGCCGAGCAGAAGGTCATTGATTTAGCCCAAGTGTTAGCTAGGTATTCCGGCTTCATCAAGCTGCACCTCGTGCCGTTTACTGAAATTCAAACGAAGCTGGCACAGACCGGTCAGGATAACTTGATCATCACGATGATGCGAAGAGCGATGCTGCGCATTGCTACGAAGCTGGCGGAACGGAATGGCGCCTTGGCTCTGGTCACCGGAGACAGCTTGGGCCAAGTAGCCAGCCAAACGCTGTCCAGCATGAATGCAATCGGACGCGTAACGAATCTGCAAATACTTCGGCCTTTGGTGATGACTGACAAAGTGGATATCATTGCGTTGGCGCAGCAGATTGGCACATACGACTTGTCGATTTTGCCCTATGAAGATTGTTGTACGTTATTTGTTCCGAAATCTCCAGCAACCAACCCAAATCTGCGAGTCCTGGAGAATGTGGAGCGTTCGCTGACGGATTTGGATGAAATGATTGACAAAGCGGTCGAGGATACGGAAACGATCTTTATCCGCCCTGGGCGCACCATTAAGCGACGGGAGAACACAGAGGATAATGTCGTTCAGGAAAGCTGGTTCTAACTATAAAAAAAGAGAAACCCGCCAAGCCAATTCAAATGGCTTTCGGCGGGTTTTACTGTTTCTAGCGGGTTGCCGGATGCGTCTGAGCTCCTTCAGTTTCTTTGCGCTGTTGGCGCTTCTTCATGTAACCCGCTAACAGTACAGCGGCGATTACAATGGCGATCAGTAGATAACGAAGAGCTGGATTCTCTTCGAAGAAATGCACGAAATGGCGCTCCTCGGTAATCATATTGGCGGCGGTGTAGGCAAGCACGGCAGCGCCAAGATAAGCGATCCAAGGGAACTTGTCCAACAGTTTAATAAACAAAGTACTACCCCAAACAACGATCGGGACGCTGATCAGCAGGCCGATGACCACCAGCACCATATGCTGCTTGGACGCCCCTGCGACGGCAATGACGTTGTCGAGCCCCATGGCAGCGTCAGCAATGATAATGGTACGAATTGCCGGCCATAGCTTGTCCTTGGCTTCAATGTTGTCATGACCGCCTTCATCTGCTAGCACTTTGTAGGCGATAAAGATTAGCAACAACCCGCCTATGGCTAGCAGCCAAGGGATTTGCAACAACCATACAACAATCAGCGTTGCTGCGATTCTTAGCACAACGGCACCGATTGTACCGTATAGGATAGCTTTCTTCTGTACCGTGTGGGGCAGCTTTCGTGCCGCCATCCCGATGACGATGGCATTATCACCCGCTAAAATGAGATCGATAAAAACAATATTGATCAGAGCGAGAAAAAATGCAGCACTAAATAAGTCCACGTTATGTCACTTCCTCTATAGACGTATATACGTATTAAATCGCTAAAAAGATTCATTTGTCCAGAGATGTTTTTATAAAGTGGCATAGCTTGGCTACATCCCTCATACAAGTTGTAGGGGGAGGGATGAGCTTGGAACATTTGCTGCTGTTATCAGAAATTTTAATCATCAATCTCGTACTCAGCGGCGATAACGCCGTTGTTATAGCTATGGCAAGCAAGAATTTGCCGCTCAAACAACGTAAGCGGGCGGTATGGTGGGGGGCATTGGGAGCCGTACTGTTGCGTTGCGTTTTGACCTGGGTAGCCGTGTTACTGTTGAAAATCCCGTTTATTCATGCGGCAGGCGGCGTGCTGCTGGCTGCGATTGCCGTGAAGCTGCTGCTGCCGCAGGAGGAACACTCCCGCGTGGCGGGCGCAAGCTCATTATGGAAGGCGGTGCAGACGATTCTCGCCGCCGATTTTATTATGAGCTTGGATAACGTGCTGGCAATCGCTGCGCTGGCAGAGGGCGATGTGTCGATTCTTGTAATCGGGATCGCCATCAGCATTCCGATCGTGGTCTGGGGCAGCAATCTGATCGCCGATTGGCTGCAGCGTCTGCCGATCCTCGTTTATGCCGGAGCAGGCATACTCGGATACACTGCCGGAGATATGCTGCTGCAGGATCCGCAGCTTGGACCAGCGCTTGCGGCGGCTGCCCCCGCATTGGCACGAGCTGTACCGGCGGGAACCGCCGCGGTCGTTATTATGTTCGGCTGGCTGCGAAAATATAACGCCGGGCGCAGCTAACGCCCCCAGCAGTTCCATCCACACCATCCGAAAAAAAACATCGGGCCCCGCCTTAGGCCGAGTGGTTTTTTGGGCAGAATTCATATAAACTGGAAGTGAAGGGGATGTCGTAAATTGCAACGTCTTGTCCCTCATTGTCTTCTGGAAGGTGTGTGATGGATATGTCCGACAACAACAAACTCATGACTGGCGTCTTGATCCTCGCTGCCGGAGTGATTATCCTGCTCGGTAAATTAGGGTTTTTCAGCTTTCTGGGAAGAGCGCTTTGGCCGCTGCTGCTGCTGATCCCTGGGATCTTGCTGCACATCTGGCATTTCTGGCGGAAAGGTCCTGCGGAATTGCTGCTTCCTGGTGCCATTCTGGTCGTCTACAGCCTTGTATTTTTTACCGGGGTTATCGGTGGATGGCAAACCTTGAAATACACCTGGCCGATCTTCTTCCTCGGCGTTGCCGTCGGTTTGTTTGAGTATGGTTACTTCGCGCCTCAGCGCCAGAACGGAATATTCATCGCCGCCCTGATTTTGGGAGCGATCTCACTTCTGTTGCTCGGTTGGACGTTGTTTGCTTCATCCATCGTTTATTTCTTGGCTATTGTTCTAATCGTTGCCGGGATTTGGTTGATTGCAGGTCGAGGCAACCGTCGGAGATCATGGTGAGGCAGGGATAGTTCTTGAAAATTTCAAGATTTCACGTATAATATAAGGGATATGTCAAGCGTCGGCATTTAAGTCGACGCTTTGTTTTGTGGTCGATGAGACTGCACTTGGTCTTGTCGACTAATTCCTGTTCGAAGTGCAAATTGTATTGATAAACCCTTCTCAATAATCTATAGAGACGAAAGGATATGGAGACAAACCTATGCATGATAGAAAACAAATTCGCAATATTGCGATTATTGCCCACGTTGACCACGGGAAAACGACACTTGTCGATAAACTGCTGCAGCAATCCGGGATCTTCCGGGAGAACGAAGCAGTGCAAGAGCGGGCCATGGACTCCAACGATTTGGAGCGGGAACGCGGAATTACCATTTTGGCCAAAAATACCGCCATTACGTATAAAGACTATTTGATTAATATTGTGGATACTCCGGGACACGCCGACTTCGGCGGGGAAGTAGAACGGATTATGAAAATGGTCGACGGCGTGCTGCTCGTGGTGGATGCTTACGAAGGCTGCATGCCGCAGACGAAGTTCGTACTTCGCAAAGCGCTGGAACATCATCTGACACCTATCGTTGTGGTGAACAAAATCGACCGTCCAGCCGCACGTCCGGCCGAAGTCATCGACGAGGTGCTGGATCTGTTTATCGAGTTGGAAGCCAGCGATGATCAGTTGGATTTCCCTGTCGTTTACGCTTCGGCGTTGAACGGCACATCCAGCCTGGATCCAGAGAAGCAGGATGACAACATGCTGGCATTGTATGAAACGATCATCGATCATATTCCGGCACCGACGGAGAACGTCGACGAGCCGCTGCAATTCCTCGTCACGTTGATGGACTATAACGAATACTTGGGAAGGATCGCTATTGGCCGAGTGAACCGTGGCGTGATTCGCCAAGGTCAATCTGTCGCAGTCATGACGCGTGACGGCAGCAAGAAGACCGCACGCATCGAGAAGCTGTTTGGCTTCCAAGGCTTGCGCCGCGTGGAAATCGAAGAAGCGGGCGCCGGGGACATCGTCGCCGTTGCCGGGATTAAGGATATCAATATCGGGGAAACGATCGCCGATCCGAACAACCCGGAAGCCTTGCCGGTCTTGAAGATCGATGAACCAACGCTCCAAATGACGTTCCTTGTGAATAACAGTCCGTTTGCAGGACGTGAGGGTAAATGGGTAACTTCCCGTAAACTGCGCGAGCGTCTGTTTAAGGAACTCGAAACGGACGTTTCCTTGCGTGTGGATGAGACGGACAGCCCGGACGCCTTTATCGTATCTGGCCGTGGTGAGCTTCATCTGGGGATTCTGATCGAGAATATGCGTCGTGAAGGATACGAGCTGCAAGTATCTAAGCCTGAGGTTATCGTACGGGAAATCGACGGCGTGAAGATGGAACCGATCGAACGCCTGCTGATCGACGTGCCGGAAGAGAGCATGGGCGCCGTTATGGAAAGTTTAGGTTCCCGCAAAGCGGAAATGGTGAATATGGTCAACAACGGTAATGGCCAAGTTCGCTTGGAATTCTTGATTCCAGCCCGCGGCTTGATCGGGTATCGGACGCATTTCCTTACGTTGACTCGCGGCTACGGCGTTATGAACCACGCGTTCGACAGCTATGGTCCATTTGTTGGCGGCCAAGTTGGCGGACGTCATGAAGGCGTGCTGGTTTCCAGTGAAAACGGCGTTTCGACTCTTTACGGGATCTTGTCCATTGAGGATCGCGGCATCCTGTTTGTGGAACCAGGTACAGAAATTTATGAAGGTATGATCGTAGGGGAGCATACCCGCGATAATGATATCGTTGTAAATATTTGTAAAGAAAAACAACTGACCAACGTCCGTTCTGCTACGAAGGACGAAACAGTGAAGATGAAGACACCGCGGCTCTTCTCGCTGGAACAGGCGCTGGAATATTTGAATGACGACGAATATTGCGAAATTACGCCAAAATCGGTTCGCTTGCGCAAGAAGATTCTGAACAAGAGCGAGCGGGAACGTGCAGAAAAACATCGCAAAATGGCGGAAGCCAACCTATAATTAGGAATAAGGTTGCCATTTGAAGGAGGGTTTCGTTATGCAGGCTTGGTTTGCCAGCCATCCGATAATTTCCTACGTGCTGATCTTCGTGCTGATTATTTATGTTTACAATAAGGTGTTTCGTGCACAGCAGAAGCTGCCGCTGTTTAAGGAGATTATTTTGTACCTCCTCATGGCGCTGGGTTCCTTCCTGCTGCTCATTTTCCAAATTGATAAGCTGCCGATCATTCAATGTTTGCTGGTGGCTGTCGTATTGATGCTTATGGTGAGAATTCGTTATTTTGTCGAGGGACGACGGAACAAGCAGAGCAAGAAGGGTTCACCGTCTGGCGATAAATCGCTATAATTTACCTTCGCTTTCGAACCGGTAACTTTTCCGAAGCTCGGTACGTCTTATTGAATACAACAACATTTTTACAGAAATAAGGTGTTTTAGTTCATGAGTTCTAACCGCAGCGGCTTACCTCCACGAGGGAAGGGCCAACGAGGGTCGACAAAAGGTTCAAAACGGGGTTCCACTCGAAAAAGAAAATCCAGCGGCCTCAAACGGTTCTTCCGAACCGTCCTGACGCTCCTCATTGTCGGAGTGATTGGGGTAGGCCTTTATGCAGGGTATTTATTCTATACCGCCGATAAGGTGATCGATGCCACAGGGACCTCAGGCGAGGTGGCACCTGAGAAATCCGCCAAGGTCAAGCCGATTACGATGCTGCTCCTAGGGACGGATTACCGTCCGCAGACCGGCACCCATCTGAGTGACGTGATGATGGTCATCGCGATGAACCCGGATACGAAATCGGCCACGGTTGTCTCTCTTCCGCGCGATACGAAGCTGGAATTGGACGGATATAAGACGAATAAGCTCAATGCGTATTATCCGAACTTCCTAGCGGCAGAGAAGAAATCAGGAATCCCTGCCACTCAGGAAATGAAAACGATGATGAGCAAGTTTTTTGGGATCAACATCGATTATGTAACGGTGCTGAATTTCCAAGGGTTCCGCGATGTGGTGGATGCGCTGGGCGGCGTGGACGTCAATGTGGATGCCAACATGTGTTATCGGGATACGGCGGATGGCACGAACATCAATCTGAAGAAAGGCGAGCAGCACCTGAACGGGGAAGATGCGTTAGGTTATGTTCGCTACCGCAAATCGAACTGTAGTCCGAAGACGAAGGGTTCGGATGATTTCGATCGTAACCGCCGACAAAATGAAGTGCTTCACGCCCTGATTGATCAAGCGAAGTCGCTGAATGGGGTCATGGGGGCTGGCAAAGTCATTGAATCCGTCGGCAAGAATTTGGAGACGGACCTGGAATCGCAGCAAATGAAGAATATCATTCAAGCATACTGGAATATTTCCAAGGAAAATGTAGATTTCATGCCTGTAACCGGGGATTGGAAGAGTCCGTACGTGTACTTGCATCAGGATGAACTCGAAGCGGCCAAGCAGGCGCTGAAGGATCAGCTCGACGGGAAGGCAGGTTCGGCGCAGGCAAACAGCGGGGAGACGGAAGACGGACAGGTCAACTGACGATTGAATGCAAGTTTTGCTGCGTGCTATAATACAATTGACTTAAGGATAGCTGAAGCGTATTGAGCAGAAATCCGATGTAACACCGTACAGGAGGGCTGGTCTAATGTCCGAAGTCGTAACCCAATTGTCTGATTCGCTTTATTCCCTACTCCAGTCCGAAACGTATGTACTGTTGAACACGGTGGATCAGGAATCCGGCGGCCCTACATCCAGTGCGATTTCTTGGGTGTATGCGGTGGATCCTTCGAAGTTGCGGCTGGCTCTGGATCATCGCTCCAGATTGGTCGGCAATTTGAAGGCCAATCCGCGGGCGACGGTGACGGTGTTTGGCCAGGATACGATTTATGCCATCAATGGCCGAGCTTCCGTTGTACAGGATCCACTGGATGGAGTGCCGTTTAATATGTGCTGTTTCGACATCCAGATCGATGCGGTGCGAAACGCGTTGTTTTATGGCGCGCAACTGGTGTCACCGCCGGAATATGCCAAAGTTTATGACCAGCGTGCTGCGGACATGCTGGATCGTCAAGTGTTTGAAGCCATGAAGAAAGCCTAGCGAGTTGATCGCTAGGCTTTTTTTCCTTCTTGGGACAAACTTAACGCAGATTTTGCCGCGTTCCGCCGTCGCCAGGGGCGATTTGCATTTGCTTCGGATTGCCTTCCGGCGGACGGGTATCGTTCGGAATCTGAGGGACGATCCGGCCGATAATATCTGCCAGCTCGGTGGCGAAGCCGGATACCGGCCGACCTTCGCGGATTTTTTTGCCGATCTCGGCAATTCGTTGATTTAAGTCGATATCCGCGGTGACGATGGCGCCGGCCCCGTGCGGATCTTTCCGAAGCGCTTCAGCTACCGTATATTTAATGCTTCCAACCCTTGCACGTTCGAGGCGGCTATCCACATCGATACCTACGATGGCGGTTTTGCCCATAATGACACAATGCGCGCCTTTCACGCCGGGGACTTTTTTCACCAGTTGTTCCAAATATTCTTGTCTTTCCTGGTCCGACATGACCTCTTTATCGTTGATATTGGTTGCATAAGGGTCCACGCTTTGTGCCTGGGGCGCATTCCCTGTTTGATTATTTGGAGAGGGTGATGCCTTTTCAGAACGAGTTCCGCAACCTGTAAGCAGGGTAGCCGTCAGTAACAAACACAGCCATAATCGCATGTTCGATCCGTCCTTTCGGAATTGATCTCTCGATACCGGGTTCTAATATCGGTTATAGAGTTCCCGGGACGCCAAAAAATATGTATGCTCATAAGGCTGCAATGACCGCGGTGGAGGGGATAATGGTGAAGAAGATCTTTGTATTGGATACGAATGTATTATTGCATGATCCGGGGGCCGTATTTGCCTTTGACGAACATGATGTGGTCATTCCGGCTGTCGTGCTGGAGGAAATCGACAGCAAGAAGCGTAATGCCGACGAGATCGGCCGGAATGCGCGGGGCGTCTCCCGCTTGCTGGATGGCTTGCGGTCGACGGGCCATTTGCATGATGGCGTACCGCTGGAGGGCGGCGGGCGAATTAAGGTGGAGTTAAATCACCGCAGCTTCGTCAAGGTTCAGGAAATGTTCGGGGAAGTCACTAACGACAACCGGATTCTTGCCGTAGCCCTGAATTATCACCTGGAGCAAGCGGAGATGGAAACGCCGCGGCCGGTGATCCTGGTCAGCAAGGATGTACTGGTTCGGATCAAAGCCGACGTTCTGGGACTTCATGCTGAGGATTACTTGTCAGACCGGACCGTAGGCCCCAGCGATCTATACGGAGGTTATTCAACCATTAAGGTTCACCCATCGGTGATCGATGAATTTTATACGTATCGCTTTTTGCCCATTAACCCGCTGGGACTTAGTTATTCCCTTTATCCGCATGAGTTTGTAATATTAAAAGATGAGATGGGAACCGGAAAATCCGCTTTGCTGAAAGTAAACGAAGATGCTACTCGCTTGGAACCGTTGTATCTTAGCAATGAGCCGGTTTGGGGAATCAGCGCCCGAAATGCGCAGCAGCGCATGGCATTGGAATTGCTGCTTAACGATGATATTCCACTCGTCACGATCACGGGCAAAGCCGGGACGGGGAAGACGTTGCTTGCGTTAGCCGCCGGACTGTTGAAGGTTGAAGATGAGCACAAATACAAAAAGCTGCTGATTGCCCGGCCCGTTGTCCCGATGGGCAAAGATATCGGTTACCTTCCCGGTGAAAAGGAAGAAAAGCTGCGTCCGTGGATGCAGCCGATCTATGATAACCTGGAGTATCTGTTCGATACGAAGAAATCAGGTGACATTGAGAAAATCTTGATGGGGCTGGGCAGCATCCAGGTCGAGGCCCTCACATACATTCGCGGCCGCTCGATCCCGGGTCAGTTCATCATCGTGGACGAGGCGCAAAACCTGTCGCGCCATGAGGTGAAGACAATCGTGTCGCGCGTCGGTGAAGGCAGCAAGATCGTGCTGGTCGGTGATCCGGAGCAGATCGACCATCCGTATCTGGACGCTTCCAGCAACGGGTTAACCATATTGGTCGAACGCTTTCGCGACCAGGGGATCAGCGGGCATATCACGCTGGAGAAGGGAGAACGCTCGAAGCTGGCTCAGCTGGCGGCGGATTTATTGTAGAAGGGAGAGCTCGCTCACATTCGAGGAAAATCATAGTAGCAGCCCGGCGAATCGTGCAACTTGATTCCCGGGCTTTTTTCGTGCGTGTGAGCCGGATTTTTCAGTGAATGATGGTAAAATCAACTAAGAGGCGGACCAGTTACAGTCGAAATCACATATCGGTCAGAGGGTCCGCCGGGGCGTATACATTTTTTTACGGGACAATTCATCCGGCAATTTGCTACAATACGGAGTATCAGAAGGTTATCGATTGACGTGACGTGCGCTCCTAAATTGTGGAGAGGAAGGACAGGCGTGAAGCGAAAAAATCATTGGGTGCTTTTTGCAATCCTCCTGCTCGCTTTAATTAATCTGTCGCCTAGCGAAGAATTAACGCTAGTTCGCCAAGAAGACGGCGGGGAGGCTCAGCCGGTTACGCCGCCTGAAGCGCAAACCAAGGAGGAGACTGGCCACATCCAGGTGGCAGTACAGATGAATGAGACTGACTTCCGTCGTCTGGAGGAGATGAACCGGCAGTTTACGCTGAGCCATCCGGTGGAGGTGGATCTAGTGAACGTGCCGATGGAGGAGAGTTATCCCGCATACCAACGCAAGCTGATGAAGCTTGGGGAGTCGCCGGACGTTCTGCTTTTGGACAATGTCTGGGTTCGCCGTTTTGCGGCGGACGGTTACCTGCTGCCCACGGAGGGGTATTTCTCGGGTTCCTTGTCAGGCGAAGTGTTAAGCGCTTCCTTGATTCCGAACGAGTGGAATGGTTACGTATGGGGAGTTCCGCTCGATGTGGATCCCTATGTTCTGGTCTATCATGAGGACAAGCTGAAGCAGTTAGGATGGAAACGCCCGCCGGCTACAGCGGATGATTGGAACGTCTTCGTCTCCACCTTCAAAAAGCAACATTCCCAGCCCTACCTGTTAGGGTTGGATTTCCGTGATCCCTACGCTGCAGCGACCTTACTATGGCAAGTCGGCGGAGGCTGGAAACCAACCGGTTCCGGACCCTTCTATGTAATGGAAGAGGGCCATCTGACATACGCCTTGCAACAGCTGGAATCACTGCGCTCAACGCTTTTGGATTCTAGCTTGACTGGATTGGATGCGTGGAGCAAGCTGAGTGACGGCGAACTGTCGATGATGATCACGACGGCAACGGAAGCCGAGAAGCACCGGCATCCTCGCACGAAAATCTGGATGCCCGAGCTGCAACAGAATCTAGCGTCGACGTGGATCCTCGGCCGAAGTTACGCCGTTTCTTCCCAAACGGATCATCCCGATGCGGCCGGATTGTGGATCTCGGAGATGACCTCCCTTTATAATCAAGCGCGTTGGTATGAAACTACTGGGAATCTTCCCGTGCTCAAAACGATTTATTACGAAGCCGCGCGAAATCAGCTTCCCACTTGGATCCCCGCCACGTTGGCTGCGGGATCCGGCATTGTACTGCCAGCCAGTCCATCGCTACCGGAACAGCTCGAAAGCTTCGCATCGCCTACCACCGATTTTTTAAGCGGAGCGATTACCGGCAAACAATATCGCGGACGGTTGGCTGAGCTAAGTCGATAAAACATTACCTCGTACTTATAATGTCAACTTCAATTTCACAGTTAACGTCCCCTCGGAGATCACTGCTTCAGTGGCCTCCACGAAGGGGACGATTTTTTTCGGATAAAAGCCAAGGTCGAAATCCCGCTCCAGTTCAGCCCGCGTCGTATCCGGGAGAGCCAATCCATTAAACAGCAAACGGTCTACGTGGAAAACAATTGCGTTCTCCGGTTCCTGCTCCACCGTATAATGACCCTCGACTTCGAGCTCCAAGCCTTCCCGGCTGCCACGTGCGATGATCTTATTTGTTTTGAATTGAAAGCTCATATCCTTGAGCAGCTCGTTCTTGCGATAGAGGAACGCATTTAGATCCTGCTCGTGGACTTCTAGACGATAGCCCCCTTTTTCAGCGATCAAACTGCTCTCGTTCTGCTTCAAAAAGTCGGAGAATTGCGACATCGCGGAGCTGAGCGCCTGAAAATATCTACGAAGCTCGTACAGTCCAACGTTCTCCCAATAGGCAGTTAACTCCTGAATTAACGCCTTCAACTTCTCGGGATCGGCGCTGAGGCCAAGGGATTCGTCGACGCTTTGTCGAAGCGCGGCCACTCGGGTTCGCTGGAGCTCCAGTTCTTCCTTCATACGGGCCAGTTCAATGGACGTGGCTTCCAGCTTCTGTTTGGTCTTCGTCAGTTCAGCATATTCCGACTTGTATTGGTTAAGGATGGTACGATCCCGATCCAGAATGAGTTGATAATAATCCAATACGGTAAAAAAATCTTTCAGACTGTTCACACTCAGCAAAGCATACAGCAGATTTTCCCGTTCCCCCATATAATACGCACGTAATCTTAAGCCAGCTTGTTCGCGGCTGATCCGGATTTGCTCGTTTTTATCACTTAATTGTGCCTGCAGCTTGTGAAGGTCTGTTTCCGTCTCGTGCTGGCGGGAAGCGATTCGCTCGATTTCTCGGTCGATTTCCTGAATGGACAAGCTTTGTTCCAGGATCTGTTGTTCTTCAGCAGTCAGCGGAGCAGCGGCAGCCGACAAACTGGCAAACTGAAGAGCCGCCAGCAACAGCAATAGACAGAGCGATATGATGCGTATCTTCAACAACGATCCTCTCCCATCTGTAGTTGTCCTATATATATGATAACAGGTCCCGAAATAGCAGAACTCACGAAAAAAGGCGTTCCAGCATAATGCCGAAACGCCTTTTTGAAATACTTATGCGATTTGGGATTAGAGGGGTAAACCCATTTTGAAGACCGTCCAGTAGCTGAAACCGGTAAATGCGACGATCATATATCCCCAGAACAGCAGGATATAGGTTCTCTCGGTAAGCTTCAGATAGCCGAAAAGGACGAAAAAGGCGGTTTGCAAGAAGAACAGCAAAGCCATTTCCGTCAGATCGCCCGCAAAGGCCATAAGCCCAATAGCCAGTGTGAAGAAGCCAAGGACGCGAAACATGCGTGCCACGAGGTAATCCCCCTTTCTTATGTATCAACGAGCCTTCCATTCCTTTTCCCATTATACCCGTTAGGCTGAAAAGTGTAAACGAAAAGTCACGATTTAGCCAAATATCGAAGGTGTTGTTGTGACAAACCTTACAGTAGTGTTGGTGCCCCCTACTCTTGTTATTCATTTCATGAAACGTCATGTATGGAGTCCCCGGATTTTGGAAATACATTTTAGTATCAAATAGATTCTATGAACTCTATGAGAGGCATAGAAATGGAGTAAGAAGCATTTTACCCTTACGCCTGCCGGAGACCGCCGGTTGGATGACGGTTAGATTAGGATGTCGTTAGGAGGTTTTTATAGCATGACAGCTGTGAGACAAGATGCATGGAGCCCAGAAGATGATTTGATTCTGGCCGAGGTTACCCTTCGGCATATACGGGAGGGCAGCACCCAATTAAACGCTTTCGAAGAGGTCGGAGAACGGATAGGCAGAACGGCGGCGGCCTGCGGTTTCCGATGGAACAGCTGCGTTCGCAAGAAGTACGAAGCGGCCATAAGCATCGCGAAAGCACAAAGACAGAAACGTAATTATATGAAAAAGCAAAACTCGCTAACGGCCGGTTCCGGCATGGCCTCGCTAACTTCCGTCGATATGGACGACAACGGTTATCGCGGAGATGGGGTGTCGGAGGAGACGATTTCCATCGATGCGGTGATCCGCTTTTTGCGCGGGTGGAAAAACACGATTCAGGAAACCAATCGTCAAATGAAAGCGTTGGAGAAGGAGCTTAGAGAGAAAGAAGAGGAGATTGCTAAGCTTCGCGAGGAAAACGAGAAGTTGTCGGCACAGGTCAATGAGGTACAGACCGATTACCGGGTCGTGAACGACGATTATAAGGCGTTGATTCAGATCATGGACCGGGCTAGAAGATTAGCTTTCTTAAATGAAGAAGACGAAGAAAACAAATCCAGATTCAAAATGGATGCGAACGGAAATTTAGAACGGATCGAATAACCGAAAACTATCGCAAAATCTCGCCTAAATGGCGGGATTTTTGTGTTGTTAGGGGGGAGTTTGGTATAAAGGGATTAGGAGATACGAAAGGGAGTGGAGCTTCATGAAGGTTGACATCATCGGCGCCGGTGCACTGGGGCTGCTGTTTGGCGGTAAGCTGGCGGCGTCTGGTGTGCCGGTACGTTTTTGGACAAGAACCGCTGAGCAGGCTGAAAAGCTGAATAAAGAAGGGATTCGTCTTACTGAAGCGGACGGGTCAACAACCGTTGTGCATGGAAAGCGGTTCAAGGCTTTACCCGCTGGAGAAAGTGGCGTGCCGGAGCGGGCGGCTGAATGGCTGGTGTTAACGACGAAGCAACGCCATATCGATGCGAAGCTGCTGTCTTTTCTGAAGCAGATTGTGGGGCCAGAGACGAAGGTTGTGTGCTTTCAAAATGGGATCGGACATCTTGAGCTGATCGGCAAAGCATTGCCGGGGATACCGCTCTATGCGGCGATTACAACGGAAGGTGCCAAACGGCTGGATGAATGCAGCGTGAACCGGGCTGGCCAGGGGACAACGCAGATTGGTGCGAACGGCGATATGGCCGATCTGGAGTCTCATGCAGAAAGTTTCGTGAAATTGCTGGTGAAGGCAGGATTTACCGCCCTTTTGTCGAAAGACATCGGGAGAGAAGTCTATAGAAAGCTGCTAATCAATGCGGTGATTAACCCCTTAACAGCTTTGTGGCGGCTGAATAACGGCCAACTGTTGGAGAACGATGAACGAATGGGCCTGCTCCAGCAACTTTGCGATGAAGGATTACAGGTTTATGAGGCTTACGGGATTCCACACGATGCCGATATGTTCAATCAAATCGTCAAGGTTTGTCAATCAACCTCAACGAATATCTCTTCCATGCTAAAGGACGTGCAGCAGGGAGCGCCAACGGAGATTGATCAGATTAACGGGAAAATCGTTGAGATGGCGCGCAGCAAAGGGGTCGCGGTTCCTGGACACGAGATGGTTTGGCGGTTGGTCCGAGCTTTGTAAGCTGACATGGATATAAAAATATAGTTACTTACTTTTTTGAATTGATTTTTTCTATAACCAAAATTGATGCGGAGGTGAGGCTTTGGAAGCGTTGGTCTCTTCCTTTATCGTGTTGGCTATGATACCGGTCATTCCATTTGGGCTCGTTTACTTCATTCATTATTATGTCAAACGGGACAAGAAAAGAGCGCTAAAGCTGGCCATGGACGTAACGACGCTATTTCTGATCTTGTCGGTCTCTGCTTTGTTTAATAATCTGTTCCATTCGACCTTTGGCTTCTATCTGATCGTAATCATTCTATTGGTGGTTAGCGGATTGATTGGCGGGGCGCAGACTCGCCTGAAGGGAAGGGTCGACGCACGCAAGCTGCTGCGTGTGGTGTGGCGTTTGGCGTTTGCGGCAACCGGATTAGCATACGTTTTATTATTTTTGATCAGCTTTATTACATATATCACCGCCGCTTAGGTCAAACTATGCTTAACTTTTCAATACCGAATAAAGGGATGACATTCTTGGTTAATTGTTAAGAAAATCAAATGTCAATATTGTATATTGGACTATTTTGTTAAAGTCTAGCGCGAAATTTGACAAATTACGCGAAAAATCTTTAATTTTGTGTTGGATTTTTTTGACCGCTGGTTGTATAATCTAAAAACATATACCAAACCATTTTAAGGGGGATATTGCTAGATGAAGAAGAGTAAGAGTCTTTTGCTTCTTCTGACGCTCGTTCTTGCAGTCGGCACATTGCTTGCCGCATGCGGATCGAACAACGGAAACAGTGGCGCAGCTAACAATGGCGCAGCAAATGGAGGCAATACAGCTTCCGACAATGGTAACACCGGCGGAGAGAAACTGGCCGCAGATCAAACGCTTAGAATTAACCTGAGCGCTGAACCGCCAACATTTGATCCGGCTCAAGCTCAAGACAGCCAAGCGAACACGGTTCTGAAATTGATGTATGAAGGTCTTACTCGTATGGATGAATCCGGTCAAGTTATCCCCGCTGCAGCTGAAAGCTGGGACATTGACGGAACGAAGTATACGTTCCATCTGCGCAAGGACGCAACTTGGAGCAATGGCGACCCTGTAACGGCGAACGATTTCGTATTCGCTTGGGAGCGCGTTCTGAGCCCGAACACAGATCCGGCTGCACCTTATGCTTACCAATTGTATTATCTGAAAAATGCTCAAGAATATAACGAAGGAACCATCACGGATTTCAGCCAAGTCGGCGTCAAAGCAGTTGACGACTACACGCTGGAAGTAGAACTGGTAGCTCCAACTCCTTACTTCCTGGGTCTGACTTCCTTCTATACGTTCTATCCGGTTCACCAATCCGTTAAGGACGACCCGAAATGGGCGGTTGACCAAAGCAAAATGATCGTTAACGGCGCATTCACGCTGACCAACTGGGTGAAAGGCCAAACGATCGAAGTTACGAAGAACGAAAACTATTGGGATAAAGCCAACATCAAGCTGAACAAAATCACCATGTCTCTGGTGAACAGCAGTGCAACTGAGTTGGCATCTTACCAAAACAACGAATTGGATCGCGCAGGTGCGCCTAACGGCGAAATCCCAACCGACCAAATTCCGATCCTGAAAGATCAACTGAAAGACGAACTGGAGATCAAAGGGATTGCAAGTACGTACTACTATGAATTTAACGTAACGGCTAAGCCGTTTGATAACGTAAATATCCGCAGAGCGTTCTCGATGGCAATCGATCGTCAAGCGATCGTTGACAACGTAACGCTGGGTGGTCAAGTTCCGGCATTTGGCTTCGTACCTCCGGGTATCAAAGGCGTGAATGACGAATACCGTAACGAACATAAAGACGACTACTTCACGGAAAACGTGGAAGAAGCGAAGAAGCTTCTTGAGCAAGGTATGCAAGAAGAAGGTTACACAAAACTGCCTGAGATCACATTGACTTACAACTCCAGTGAAGGCCACAAGAAAATCGCTTTGGCTATTGCTGATATGTGGAAGAAAAACCTGGGCGTTGACGTGAAAACGGAAAACCAAGAATGGGCCGTGTTCATCGAAAACCGTCAAAACCTGAACTACCAAGTAGCTCGTGCTGGTTGGAGTGCAGACTACAACGATCCGATGACATTCATGGATATGTGGGTAACAGGTGGCGGTAACAACGACACCGGCTTCTCGAACGAAGAATACGACAAGCTGATCAAAGAAGCGAAAAATAGCGAAGATATGGCACTTCGTGACGCGAACTTCGCAAAAGCCGAAGAAATCCTGATCAAGGACAACCAAGTCTTGATGCCGATCTACTACTACACGAACGTTTCGGCTACGAAACCGTGGTTGAAAGGTGTAGTACTTGATTACAGTGGTGCGATCGATTACACCCGCGCTTATATTACGGATGATCGTAAATAAGTCATTGCAAATTGCATAGAAATCTCGGGATATATATGTGGGTATTCCATATATATCCCGTTTTTTTTGCGTGTCCTCTTCTTCCAAGCATTACGTCCTTATACAAATATATGGAATAGACAAAGTGGTTCTTTTCACCTAAAATCGATATATGTCGAAATTTAAAAGAAGGAGGTGTGAACGGGCATGGTACGCTATATTGCCAGTAAGTTTTTTTACATGTTAATTTCACTGTTTATTTTGATCTCGGCTACCTTTTTCTTGATGAAGGCGATTCCAGGGAATCCGCTGACTTCAGAGAAGCAGGTACCTCCGGCAATTAAGGAGCGCCTTATAGAACAGTTAGGTCTCGATAAGCCCGTTTACCAGCAATATCTGAAATATTTGGGTGAAATTGCTCAGGGCGATTTGGGAATTTCCATGAAGCAAATCAACCAGGATGTATCGAACATTATCAGTCAAACGTTTTCGGCTTCATTGAAGCTGGGGATCGTGGCGATTATCGTCGCGTTAATCCTTGGGGTACTGCTTGGTATGCTGGCAGCGCTGTATCATCGCAAATTGATTGACAATGTGGCGATGGTGTTAGCGGTGCTGGGCATCGCGGTACCTAGCTTCGTCGTGGCTTCATTGCTGCAGTATGTGTTTGCTTCGAAGCTGCACTGGTTGCCAACGATGGGTTTTAAAGGTCCAATGTACTATGTGTTGCCGGTAGCGGCTCTCACGGCGCAGCCGATCGCGTTTATTGCCCGTTTGACTCGTTCCAGCATGCTGGAGGTATTGCATGCGGACTACATTAAAACAGCAAAAGCAAAAGGCTTGGGATGGATGGCCATTCTGTTCCGTCACGTCATTCGTAACGGGATTATGCCGGTCATCACCTACATGGGACCAATGACGGCAAACATTGTAACCGGTTCTGTGGTTATTGAGCAGCTCTTCGGGATTGGCGGCATCGGGAAGCAGTTCGTGCAAGCGATCAGCGTTCGCGATTATCCGTTGATTATGGGGATTACGATCTTCTACGGCGTAATCTTGATGGTGGCTCGGTTTATCACAGACATCCTTTACGTGCTGGTGGATCCGAGAATTAAGCTTGCGAAAGGGAAGGAGGGATAATGCGCATGGAAAATACAAATCCGATGAAAGTGATGCCGACACCGGTCGATCTGACAGCGGAGGATTTCCGCAAAATTGGCGCGGACGAGAAAGAAGCCGAAGTCATTCAACGCGAAAGTATTTCTGCTTGGCGTGATGCATGGCAACGATTGCGCAGCAATAAGCTGGCGATGACGGCTTTGATTTTCTTGGCGCTAGTTACGCTCGCTGCGATTATCGCTCCTTGGATTGTCGGTAAAATTTACGGCTACAACTATTATTCGAATGATCTTCTAAATACGAACAAAGCGCCATCGGCCGCACACTGGTTTGGCACGGATGATCTCGGTCGTGATATGTTTATCCGTACCTGGATGGGGGCTCGTATATCCCTGATCGTAGGTTTGGCGGCGGCGTGTATCGACCTCTTGATTGGCGTTATTTACGGCGGAATCATGGGGTACTACGGCGGTCGCGTCGATGAAATTATGAGTAAGTTTTCGGAGATTTTGTACTCCATCCCTTATTTGCTCGTTACGATTCTTTTGCTAGTCGTGATGGAGCCAAGCTTAGGGACGATTATCCTGGCATTAACTATCACCGGCTGGATTAATATGTCGTGGATTGTCCGCGGTGAAATTATGCAGCTGAAGAACCGTGAATACGTATTGGCATCCCGCTCGATGGGCGCAGGCCACGGACGCTTGTTGTTCCGCCACCTGTTGCCAAACGCAGTTGGCCCAATCATCGTTACGGTGACCTTATCTGTGCCTAACGCCATTTTCGCAGAAGCATTCCTTAGCTTCCTTGGCTTGGGCGTTCAAGCCCCGGTTGCTTCGCTGGGTTCGATGATCAACGATGCCTTGACCGGCTGGTTGTATTATCCTTGGCGGATGCTGTTCCCGGCTATTCTGATCAGTATCATCATGCTGGCGTTTAATATTTTTGGTGACGGTCTTCGCGATGCGCTTGACCCTAAACTGAAGAAGTAGGAGGTGGAATGATGGAGCCGATTTTACAAGTTAAAGATTTGCATGTTTCCTTCCAAGTCAAAGGTGGAGAAGTGAAGGCCGTTCGCGGTATGAACTTTGAAGTGGGGAAAGGTGAAACGGTTGCGATCGTCGGCGAATCCGGCAGCGGCAAGAGTGTCACAGCCCAAACGATTATGCGCCTGATTCCGTCTCCTCCTTCCATTATTAAGCAAGGTGAAATTATTTTCCAAGGGCAAGACCTATTGAAGAAAAGCGACAAGCAAATGGAATCGATCCGCGGGAAAGATATTGGCATGATATTTCAGGACCCGATGACCTCCTTGAATCCTACAATCAAAGTAGGCCGACAAATTACTGAAGTATTAATCAAACATCAGAAAATGTCAGCGGGCGAAGCGAAGAAACAGGCTATCGAAATGCTGAAGCTTGTAGGCATCAAAAATGCAGAAGCCCGCTTTAACCAATATCCACACGAATTTTCCGGGGGGATGCGGCAACGCGTCATGATCGCCATTGCGCTTGCCTGCCGGCCTGCGCTGTTGATCGCTGACGAACCTACAACGGCGCTCGACGTGACGATTCAAGCTCAAATCATGGACGTCATGAAAGAAATGCAATCCCGGTTGGGCACCTCCATCATTTTGATTACCCATGACCTTGGCGTTGTAGCAGGCATGTGTGATCGCGTCATCGTT
The DNA here is from genome assembly GCF_000518465.1 of Paenibacillus sp. J14. NCBI lineage: Bacteria > Bacillati > Bacillota > Bacilli > Caryophanales > Paenibacillaceae > Paenibacillus > Paenibacillus sp. J14. The sequence goes on from NZ_JADQ01000008.1 coordinate 81,150, forward strand.
ATGTACGCGGGTGAAGTGGTGGAGACCGGAACGAAGTGGGAGATCTTTAAAAACCCGCAACATCCGTACACCAAAGGTTTGTTACGTTCGATGCCGCGTTTGGACCAGAAGAAAGGCGAACCGCTGATTCCAATTATCGGGACGCCGCCGGACTTGATTAAGCCGCCAATTGGTTGTCCATTCGCTGCTCGTTGCGACCAAGCGATGAAGATTTGTGAACGCATCGACCCAGGCGCGACGGTATTTAGCGAAACACATACCGCCCGTTGCTGGGATCTTCATCCGATGGCCAAGGAGGTACAGTCGTCATGAGCAAAGGCAAGACGTTAATTGAAGTTGAAGGTTTGAAAAAGTATTTTAACGTTGGCGGCGGTAACGTCCTGAAAGCTGTCAACGACATCAGCTTCTCGATTGCCGAAGGCGAAACGCTTGGCCTCGTTGGCGAATCGGGTTGCGGTAAATCGACCGCAGGCCGTACGATTCTTCGTTTGTACGAGCCTACTGCCGGCAGTGTCCGCTTCAACGGCGTAGATATCAGCAAATTGCCGCCGAAGAAAATGAAAGCGATGCGCCGGGACATGCAGATGATCTTCCAGGATCCCTATGCATCGCTGAATCCGCGGTTTACCGTAACGGATATTATCGGGGAAGCGCTGGATATCCACGGTTTGGCCGGCTCGAGAGCCGAACGTAAGAAACGCGTTGAGGAATTGCTCGATATGGTTGGTCTCAACCCGGACCATGCAACCCGTTATCCGCATGAGTTCTCCGGCGGTCAACGTCAACGGATTGGGATTGCTCGCGCGCTTGCGGTAAATCCGAAGTTCATCATCTGTGACGAACCGATCTCGGCGCTGGACGTCTCCATTCAAGCCCAGGTTGTTAACCTGCTTGAGGATCTGCAGGAACGTCTCGGATTAACGTATCTGTTTATCGCACATGACTTGTCCATGGTGAAGCACATCAGTGACCGTGTAGCCGTGATGTACCTGGGGCGGATCGTAGAATTGGCAGATAGTGAGGAGCTGTATGCCAATCCATTGCACCCTTATACCAAAACCCTTCTGTCCGCGATTCCGATTCCGGATCCTGAAGTTGAAGCGAATAAGAAACGGATTGTTCTGGAGGATACGACCAGCGGTCCAATCGGCAAAGAAGGCGCAGCCAGCGGAGGCTTGTACGACTTGGAGAATTCCGAGTTGGTGGAAGTGTCGAAAGGCCATTTCGTCTCCATGCCGAAAAAAGGTTGATCGAACCTGCGAACTCCCGCAGCCGTGTATGACGGATGCGGGAGTTTTTTTGCGCCTTATTAATTACGGAAAGTTAGAGGTTTAGCAAAAGTAAGGATTTCTTTGACGGAGCAGTGGGACATCCGTTACAATCAAGTAAGGTTTTGATGCAGACAGGAGGACGCAAACTGATGAATGTCGTTCAAGAGCAACTTTCATTTGCGGGGCCGCTGGCTGAAGTCTACGTAAATCAGTTTGCTACGGTTCAGCATTTGTATGAGAGCAACCCGGCGGAAGCGAGCAGCTGGGCTGAACGAGTCGCATGGCTTGATCAATCAGAGCATACGCGCGTAGATCGGAAGACGCTAGCAGCCCGACTTCGTGAATATAACAGACAGTATAACCCGGACCCAGCCGTGGAGCAGGCAATCCATCAGCTTGAGCAGCCGGGAACGGCGGTAATTGTAGGCGGGCAGCAAAGCGGATTGTTTACCGGGCCGCTGCTCGTGATCTATAAAGCGGTGACCATCCTCAAAGCGGCGAAGGATGCTTCTGTCCGGTTAAATCGCCCGGTGGTGCCGGTGTTCTGGATTGCCGGCGAAGACCACGATTGGGATGAGGTTAATCACACCTATGTCATGGCGCCGGATTTGCAGGTGCGTCGGATTCGCATGCACCGAGGCGGCATGGAACGGCTCCCCGTCAGCTTTACGAAAGTGATGTCTGAGGCGTGGGACAAGGCCCTAACAGAGCTGGAGCAGCTGCTGCCCGATAGTGAGCATAAGGCGGCGATCCTGGATTTGGCACGAAGCTCATCCGCGGATGCGGATAACTTGTCCGTCGCTTTTGCCAAGCTCATGGGGACTTTGTTTGGAAAATACGGGCTGGTGCTGCTCGACTCGTCGGATCCTGAGCTTCGCCGCTTGGAGATCCCTGTGTTTGAGCAAATGATTCGTCGCAATGACGAGTTGGAGTCGGCTTACCACGAAACGGTACGAGATTTGGCAAACTTGGGATTTGAACCTTCGGCTGAAGTGGCTGTAGATGGAGCAAATTTGTTCTATATTAATGAACGCGAAAGGCTGCTGCTGTTTAAACGGGAGGGCCGCTTCGAGGATCGTAAGGGCAAGGTCTCCTTTACGGTTGACGAACTGCTTGACGAGTTACGAGAGCATCCCGAGCGGTTCAGCAACAATGTGTTAACTCGCCCATTGATGCAGGATAGTTTACTGCCTGTCCTCGGCTCGGTTCTTGGCCCCGGCGAAATTGCATACTGGGGTCTGACGCGCAAAGCGTTTCATAAACTGGGGCTGAAAATGCCGTTGCTGCTGGCACGGGAAGCCTTCACCGTAGTCGATCGCACCGTCCAAAAGCACATGCAAAAATACCAGCTCAGCTGGGACGATGTGAAGGATGCGGAAGGCTTCCGACGCAGACGTGATGCTTGGCTTGCAGCGCAGGAGCGAATGCCGGTCGACCAACGGTTTGATGAGGTCATCGCTGCGTTTGTGGATCTGTACAATCCGCTCATTGAGGAACTGGCAGGGATTCAAAACGACTTATCCAGACTCGGGGCGGTGAATCGGGACAAAATCATTGGTCAAATTGAGTATTTGCGGGGCAAAGCGAAGGATACACTGGAGAAAATTCATGAGACCGGCTTACGCCATTTCGATCGGATTCAACTTTCGTTGTTCCCTCTAGGCAAACCGCAGGAGAGAGTCTACAATCTCTTTGATGCATTAAATCGGTATGGGGAGGATTGGATCGAAGACCTGATGAATATCCCTTATGAGTTAACTGGCAAACATCGAATTATCTATTTATAGGAGGAGACATTAATGAGTTCGTTGGCCATTCAGAACAGCATCATTACCGACTTGAAGCTTGCGCCGGAGGGGCATTTGAAGATTGATTGGGTGGAAGCCCATATGCCGGTGCTGAACCGAATTCGGAAGCAATTCGAAGCGGAGCAACCTTTCAAGGGCTTGAAAGTAACCATCTCGCTTCATTTGGAGGCCAAAACAGCCTACTTGGCGAAAGTCATCCAAGCCGGTGGGGCAGAAGTGACGATTACCGGCAGCAATCCGCTGTCGACGCAGGACGATGTATGTGCTGCACTTGTTGAAGATGGCATCACCGTTTACGCCAAATATAATCCTGAACCGGAAGAGTATAAAGCCTTGTTGATTAAAGCGCTGGAGACGAAGCCGGATCTGATCATCGATGATGGCGGTGATTTGGTGACGATCTTGCACTCGGAACGTCAGGATTTGCTGGAAAATGTGCGGGGCGGCGCTGAAGAGACGACTACCGGGATTTTGCGTCTGAAAGCGATGGACAAGGAAGGTCAGTTGAAATTCCCGATGGTTGCAGTTAACGATGCTTATTGCAAATACTTGTTCGACAACCGTTACGGCACCGGCCAATCGGTGTGGGATGGCATTAACCGGACGACAAACCTGGTCGTTGCGGGGAAAACCGTGGTTGTTGTCGGCTACGGCTGGTGCGGCAAAGGCGTGGCGATGCGGGCCAAAGGCCTCGGCGCTAACGTTGTGGTTACCGAAGTTGACGCGATCAAAGCGGTGGAAGCGGTGATGGACGGCTTCCAAGTGATGCCGATGCTGGAAGCAGCGAAGATCGGCGATTTCTTCGTTACAGTAACAGGCAACCGCGATGTCATTCGCGGCGAGCACTACGATGTGATGAAGGATGGCGCGATTCTGTCCAATGCCGGCCACTTCGACGTGGAAGTGAACAAGCCAGAGCTTGAGGAGCGTTCGGTTTCTGTTCGCACGGTGCGTAAGAACATTGAAGAATATCAGCTGAAAGACGGACGCAAAATGTACCTGCTCGCCGAAGGCCGTCTGGTGAACTTGGCTGCTGGTGATGGACATCCAGCTGAAATTATGGACATGACGTTTGCGCTGCAGGCGTTGTCTTTGAAATACGTCAATGACCGTTATAAAGAAATCGGGAAGACGGTTGTTAATGTCCCTTACGAATTGGATGAGCAGGTAGCTCGCTTCAAATTGGAAAGCCTCGGCGTGAACATCGATACGCTGTCCGCGGAGCAACGCGCTTACCTGGATAGCTGGCAAGAGCATTAATTTGTTGGGAGTGCGGCAGCAGTTCGATCGCTGGTGGAGAGAAGATCCTTGTTCCAACTGATATTGCTCCATCGCCAAGAGGCGATAGTTAACGGTAAATCGTACCGTTAATTGTTGCTTTTCTCCCGCTAGAGGAGATTTAACGGTAAATCCTACCGCTAATTTCGACGGATAGAGCAAAGTTGGAGGATTTCACCTAAAATAACGGTGCAAAATGCTGTTAATTCGCAGAAACTAGAGATCAATCCATAAAATAACCGTAGTTTTTACTGTTAACGCACGATAAGTGGACTATCTCAGGCAGATTCAATCTGTCGGGATAGTCCTTTTTGCTGCTTCCTAAGCGCCAAACGAAGCTTCTACCGCGGTCGCTGTCCTAAAGCAATGCACTCTTCGAATCCAACTCATGTCAAAAAAAATTTGAACCTAAGAAGGAATTTCACATTTAGTGTGGAATAGTTACATATCACAGTGGTGTAAAGTGGTGCAAAGTGGGGGAAAGAGGTAAGGAGTGAGTCACCAATGTTTATGGGGGAATTCCAACATAGCATTGACGATAAGGGCCGGATTATTATTCCGGCTAAGTTTCGTGAACTCCTCGGCAGCTCTTTCGTTGTAACCCGCGGCTTGGACCAGTGTCTTTTCGTTTATCCAATGCAGGAATGGGAAGTGCTGGAACAGAAGCTGAAGGCCTTGCCACTGATGAAATCCGACGCCCGTGCGTTTACCCGGTTTTTTTTCTCGGGAGCAACCGAATGTGAATGGGATAAACAGGGAAGGGTAAACTTGCCGAGTAATTTACGGCAGTATGCCAAACTGGAGAAGGATTGCGTTGTTTTAGGCGTGTCGAATCGCGTAGAAATTTGGAGCAAAGACACGTGGGAGCAATACTTCCAGCAGTCGGAAGATACGTTTAACGAAATTGCTGAGAAGCTGGTGGATTTCAACTTCGATCTTTAGAAGGGGTTATTCATTAAGCTAAGTCAAATGAATTCAGGTTTGGGGGCGTAAGTCTTGTTCCATCACATCACGGTACTCAAAGAAGAAGCAACAGAAGGGCTGCGCATCAAGCCGGACGGCATTTATGTGGATTGTACGCTGGGAGGCGGAGGCCACAGCTCCGTTATCTTATCCAAGCTAGGTCCCGGGGGAAGGCTGATTGCTTTCGACCAGGACGACTGGGCATTGGATAATGCCAAGGAGCGGCTAGCAGCCTATGCGGACAAATTAACTTTGGTAAAAAGCAATTTCCGCTACATTGAGCAAAAATTGCGGGAGATCGAAGGGGTGCCGCAACTAAACGGAGTTCCTCAGGTGGACGGTGTATTGTTCGACCTCGGCGTTTCCTCTCCCCAATTTGATGAAGGAGAGCGGGGATTTAGCTATAATGCGGACGCACCGCTCGATATGCGGATGGATCAATCGGCCTCGTTGACGGCTCGGGAGATTGTAAATACGTGGCCAGAACGCGAAATTGCTCGGATCTTGTTCCAATACGGCGAGGAGAAATTTTCCAGGCGGATCGCCAAGGTCATTGCAGACCGGCGAGCGCAGGAGCCGATTGAAACGACGGGTCAGCTCGTCGAGCTGATTAAGGAGGGCATTCCAGCGGCCGCTAGGCGTACGGGGGGGCACCCCGCCAAGCGCAGCTTTCAGGCCTTGCGTATCGCGGTCAACGATGAGCTGGGCGCATTCGAAGAAGGGCTGCATGCCGCTATCCGTTGTTTGGCGACGGAAGGACGGGTTTCGGTCATCACCTTCCACTCGTTGGAGGACCGAATCTGTAAGCAAATCTTTGCCAGCTATGTGGAGAAATGTACTTGCCCGCCCGATTTTCCGATGTGCGTGTGCGGCGGCAAAGGATCACTTAAATTAATCAACCGGAAACCAATCGTTCCGTCGGAGCAGGAGTTGGCTGAGAATCCGCGAGCCCGTTCCGCGAAATTGCGCGTGGCGGAGAAATTGCAAACCGGTGTGGAGGTATCGTAAATGGCTTATACGCGTGGGAATCTGGCAGTCAAGGAGAAGCAATCAGAACGCAGCTATCAACCGCAGCGTTATCGGGAAACGACGAAGGTGGTCACCCGCCGTTCGCCTTTGCCGGTCCGTGAGAAGTTGCTGTATATGATGACGGTTATTTTTTGCGTGGCCGTAATGGGCGGGTTGTTATGGCAAAATGTGTCACTTTACAACATTAAGCGCCAAATGTTTAATTTGAATACGGACATTCAAGCGATCAACGCGGAAGTGAAGGAACTTAGTATCCAAAAAGAAAAGCTGGAGGAACAAATTCCGGAGAAGGCGCAGGAGCTCGGTTATGTTCAGCCGGAAGTAGAAGGTTTTCATGTGAATGTGCCGGCAGATGGCGTTGAAACGGCCAAGAAATAATGTCTAAAGAGGTTTTGCCATGATCAAGCGAATAAAGCTTCGAACACTGCTGATAGGGGGATGTATTACCCTCTTTTTTGCTGTATTGATCGGTAGAGCGTTTTGGCTGCAGGTTGTACAAGCGGACTTTTGGCAGGCGCATGCAGAGGAGCTGTGGTCAACCAAAAAGTTGCTGCCCGCAACGAGGGGGACGATCACGGATCGGAACGGCGATGTCCTGGCGGTGGATGCTCCGGCTTATACGGTGGCGGTTAATCCCGAACTTATTAACAAATACGGCATTCAGGACGAGGTCGTTGAAGGGCTTGGCAAGGTCCTCGGGAAAGACGAAAGTGAACTCCGGAAGATCGTCAATGCGAAAAAAGAGTCCGGCGAGTTCTATACGCAACGTGAGGTGCGGAACGAGGGCTGGAAAATTGATCAAGACCTGAAGAATCAGGTGCAGGCATTGATCGACGAGCTGAAGGAAGAGCATAACAACCTGCAGGACGTCGGTATTTACTTGATCAAGGATCAGAAGCGATATTATCCGAATCAAAGCTTGGCTTCCCACGTTTTGGGATATATCGATCGAGAGGGCAAAGCGGTATCTGGAATTGAAGCCTACTTCGATGAACAGCTCAAGGGCGTGAACGGTTCGCTCGAATACAAGCGGGACGGCCGAGGAATTGAGATTCCGAAAGCGAGCGAAATTTATAACCCGCCGAAGAACGGAGACAACTTGAAGCTGACGATCGACTACACGATCCAGTACTACATCGAGCAGGCGATGAAGGAAGCGTACGATCAGCTGCAGCCGATCAGTATGACGGTGATTGCGGCCGATCCGAAGACGATGGAGATCCTTGGCATGGCGAATATGCCAACCTATAATCCCAATGAATATTGGGCGGACGTTGACCAGAAAAATTTCTATAACCACGCGATCAAATCCGTTTACGAACCAGGGTCCACCTTTAAAATTGTAACCTTGGCCGGGGCGGTACAGGAAGGCTTATTTAATCCCAATGCTACATACAAATCCGGGAGCATCCGGGTGCCGGGGCAAACGATTCACGACTTGAAGCGGTCCGGCTGGGGCGAGATTACGTATCTGGAAGGTGTGAAACGCTCGAGTAACGTCGCTTTCGTCAAGCTGGGCTACGAGATGTTGGGACCGGAACGTTTGAAGACGTACGTCGACCAATTTGGTTTCGGTAGAAAAACAGGCATTGAGCTGCCGGGCGAATCCAAAGGAATCGTGGATCCGGTGCAGCAGGCTGACTTTGCGGCGATGTCATACGGCCACGGGAAGCTGCTTGTGACGCCATTGCAACAAATTGTCGCGGTATCGGCCATCGCCAACGGCGGCAAGCTGATGGAGCCCCATATCGTCAAGTCCATCACCGATCCGCAGACCGGGGAGACGGTGGAAACCCAACCGAAGGTACTTCAACAGGTGATCTCTCCTGACAAAGCGAAGGAAGTCGGAACCTACTTAGAGCAAGTCGTTTCGGACCAAAAGATCGGTACCGGGCGCCATGCCTACATCGATGGTTATCGTGTAGCTGGTAAGACGGGGACTGCGGTAAAGGTAGTTAACGGCCAATATGATTACACGAAGCAGGTCGTTTCATTTATTGGCTATGCGCCGGTGGATGATCCAAAGATTGCGGTCATCGTCTTAATCGACGAACCGAAGGACTCGGAACTGGGCGGGGGGGCTGCCGCCGCTCCGGTATTTAAGCAGATCGTTAATCAAACGCTGCAGTATATGGGCGTTCCGAAAAAATACGAAGGCAGCACTTCCGGTAACTCCTCGAAATCCGTTGCCTCGGGACCTAAAGTTCCGGATGTCGGCGGGTTGTCGGTGCAACAAGCCAAGGACAAACTGTCAGCAAGCCATATCTCCTATGCAACCTATGGGAAAGGGGACACGATTATCTCCCAATTCCCGAAGGCGGGCACGACGCTCAAGTCTGGGCAATTCGTTTACTTGGTTACAGAGAAAGGCTCGGACATCAATGTGCCGAACCTGCAGGGCGAATCGTTGCGCGATGCGGTGGAGCTGCTGTCCATCCTGCAGATCCCGGTTACGACACAAGGGGAAGGTTACGTCGTTTCGCAGGAGATCGTGAACGAAAACGGCGGCAGACGCGTGATCCTTACCTTGGAACCGCCGGACAAGGAGGAAACTTCGTTCGACGAGGAGCAGGCGGAGGATGCCACAAACGGCGGCGATCAAGGGGACGATGCAGGAGAGAAGAAGACCTCGGACTCGCCATAGCTTGTTCTAACCCCTGGTTGTCCTGAATAGTCATGTGATGAGTACAATCATGATGATGTCAGGATGGGTAAGGGGGGCAACCTGTGAAAGTATCCAGATTTACCGTCAGACGAAGATTATTCTGGCTGTTAATGGTGTTATGTTTGCTGTTTGCGGCGCTGGCCGTGCGTCTTGCCTACGTTCAAATCGGGAAAGGGGCTGAATTGTCCGCCAAAGCGGAGGATTCCTGGCGCCGGAATATCCCGTATTCGGCGAAGCGCGGCGAAATCAGCGACCGCAACGGCACGGTGCTAGCTTATAATATTACGACGCCAACGGTGATGGCCATTCCGGTGCAGATCAAGGATCCGGAGCTGACGGCCAAGAAGCTGGCGCCGCTGCTTGGGATGACCGAGGAATCGGTGCTGAAGACGATCACCAAGAGACAATCCATAGTCAGGCTGCAACCCGGCGGACGCAAAATTACGATGGAAAAAGCGCAGCAAATTCGTGATTTAGCTCTTCCGGGTATTGTTGTTGCCGAAGACAATAAGCGCTACTATCCCTTCGGAGGATTGGCGGCACATATCCTGGGCTTTACCGGCGGGTACAACCAAGGCCTTACCGGCGTGGAAAGCAAATACGATAATTTACTCAGCGGCATGAACGGGAGCGTATCTTATCTATCTGATGCCGGCGGGCGCTTGATGCCAGGTTCGTCGGAGAAGTACGTAGAGCCGAAGGACGGTCTAAATCTGACGCTAACGATCGACAAGACGATCCAAAGCATCATCGAACGGGAGTTGGATCAAGCGATGGATCGGCTGCAGGCTGATTCGGCACTGACGATCGCGATGAACCCGAAGACAGGAGAAATCCTTGGCATGGCAGCCCGGCCGGGGTACGAGCCTGGAGCTTACCAAGAATATGATACCGAAGTATATAACCGGAACTTGCCGATTTGGATGACGTACGAGCCAGGTTCCACCTTCAAGATCATTACGCTGGCAGCGGCATTAGAAGAGAAAAAGGTGGATTTGCTGAATGAGCGTTTTTTTGACCCAGGTTATGTTAAGGTAGGAGGGGCTACGCTTCGCTGCTGGAAGAAGGGCGGCCATGGCAGCCAAACGTTCCTTCAGGTTGTTGAAAACTCCTGCAACCCGGGATTTGTAGCGTTAGGCCAACGGCTGGGTAAAGAGACGTTGTTCGATTACATCAAAAATTTCGGCTTCGGCAGCAAAACCGGCATCGATCTGAATGGAGAAGAGAACGGGATTTTGTTTAAGCTCTCGCAAGTAGGGCCGGTGGAATTGGCAACCACCTCGTTTGGTCAAGGCGTATCGGTGACTCCGATCCAGCAGATTACGGCGGTTTCTGCGGCGATTAACGGCGGGAAGCTGTATAAGCCTTTTGTCGCCAAAGCGTGGACGAATCCGGAGACAGGCGAGGTTGTTTCCGAGAACAAGCCGCAGATGGTGCGGCAGGTCATTTCGGAGGAGACCTCGAAGCAAATTCGTATGGCGCTGGAAAGCGTCGTCGCCAACGGAACTGGCGGGAACGCGTTTATCGACGGGTATCGGGTTGGCGGGAAAACCGGGACAGCGCAAAAGGTCGTGAACGGACGGTACTCGCAAAATGAACATATCGTTTCCTTTATCGGCTTCGCCCCGGCGGACGACCCGCAGATCGTGGTTTACACGGCGGTGGATAACCCGCAAGGCATTCAATTCGGCGGCGTGGTAGCTGCTCCGATCGTTCGCAACATCATGGAGGATGCGCTGGAGTATATGAAGGTTCCTCCTCGTGAGCAACAGGTCAACAAGAAATATAAATACGGCGAGACGCCAATCGTCACGGTACCTGATTTGATCGGCCACACGACGCAGGAAATCTACGAGGACTTGAATATGAATTTCAATCTGGCCAGATCCGGCGCCGGCAATGTGGTGATCAACCAAGCCCCGAAAGCGGGGGCACGCGTAGAGAAGGGATCGACGATCCGCATCTACATGGGGACAGAAGCGGAAGCAGAGCAACAGCATGATCATAACTCGATCACAAGTGAATAATAATCCTGAACTTAGTTAAATTTGGTGATAATATAGTATGAGTGTGTATCGGTAATTCAAAAATTGTGTATGGAAACCCGATTTTTGAATTTCGTATAGGGCACGCAGTTGAAAGACGGAGGGGTAACCTATGCTGCTTAAGAAACTAGCAACGTATTTTATGACATCGCAGATACAAGGAGATGAAGAAACGTCCTGTACGGGGATCGCGATCGATTCGCGCAAGGTACAACCGGGGGATCTATTTATTTGCCTTCCCGGCCATACGGTGGATGGTCACGATTATGCCCGGCAGGCTGCAGAACAAGGGGCTGCAGCACTGGTGGTAGAACGGTGGCTGGACGAGGTTGCCCTGCCGCAGCTGAAAGTCAAGGACTGTCGACAGGCGATGGCTGTACTCGGAGGCGTATTCTACGGGGCGCCTAGCTCGCGGCTGAAAGTCATCGGCGTGACTGGTACGAATGGCAAGACGACCACTACTTATCTGATCGAGCGGATTTTGCAGGATCAAGGCAAGGAAACGGGATTGATTGGCACCATCCAACGCCGGTTCGCCGGGCAGACGTATCCGATGTCCGGGACAACACCGGAGTCGCTGGAGCTGCAGAAATATTTACATGACATGGCTGAAGGCGGCGGTGAGTATTGTGTTATGGAAGTGTCCTCCCATGCGCTGGCGCAAGGACGTGTGAAAGGAACCCGCTTCCGGACGGCCGTATTTACGAACTTAACCCAGGATCATCTGGATTATCATAAGACCATGGACGAATACCGCTGGGCCAAAGGATTATTTTTCTCCCGATTGGGGAATACGTATGCGGAAAATCCAGAGGAACGCAGCTATGCCGTGCTGAATGTTGATGACCCGGCGAGCGCTTATTTTGCCAAACAGACGGCGGCTGAAGTGATTACGTACGGCGTGGAGCAGGATGCCGACGTTAGAGCCTCCAACATCTCGATTACCGCACGGGGGACATCCTTTCACGTGGATACGTTCCGCGGCAGCGCAGATATCTCCTTGCGGATGGTAGGGAAGTTTAATGTATACAACGCGCTGGCCGCCATCTCCGCGGCACTATTGGAAGGTATCCCGCTTACGCAGATCAAGGCCAGCCTGGAATCGGTGAAAGGCGTTGAGGGTCGAGTGGAAGCGGTGGACGAAGGTCAGGATTTCGCCGTCATTGTGGATTACGCCCATACCCCGGACGGGTTGGAGAATGTGCTGCGGACGGTAAATGAATTTGCGAAAGGCCGCGTGATTTGCGTCTTCGGCTGCGGCGGGGATCGGGATCGGAAGAAACGCCCGATTATGGGTCAAATCGCCGCGAAGTATGCGGATTACGTGCTGGTGACCTCGGATAATCCGCGTACGGAAGACCCGCAAGCGATCTTACGGGACATCGAACAGGGACTCATCGAGGACGGCGTGGATCAGGCGCGTTATGAGATGATCGTCGACCGCCGCGAGGCGATTGGCAAGGCTATTGAAATGGCAAGCCATGAAGATGTAGTATTGATTGCGGGCAAAGGCCATGAGACCTATCAACTGATAGGTACGAAGGTGCTGGATTTTGACGATCGAATCGTTGCAAAAGAAGCGATAAGGGGTCTGGCAAAGTGATTAAAAGAAACTTAGCGGAAATTGCCGCGATGTGCGGCGGACAGATTCGGGATGCGGGCGATGCTGGCATCGAAGTGCAGGGGGTTGTGACGGATTCCCGGCAAATAACGAAAGGCTGCCTGTTTGTGCCGCTGGCGGGGGAACGGTTCGATGGCCATGATTTCGCGTCGGACTGCCTTCAGGCTGGAGCAGGCGCTTGCCTATGGGCGCGCTCAAAGGGAACGCCGCCAGGCCCGGCCGTACTCGTGGACGATACGCTAATCGCGCTGCAGGCGCTGGCCAAATCCTACTTGACTGCAACCGGAGCAAAAGTAGTCGGGATCACCGGAAGCAACGGGAAAACGACGACCAAAGATCTGGTTTACGCTCTTTTGTCGACGACATATCAAGTGCATAAAACCAAAGGGAACTTCAACAACCATATCGGACTTCCGTTAACGATCTTGGCCATGCCGGAAGATACGGAAATCGCCGTGCTGGAGATGGGCATGAGTGGGCGCGGGGAGATCGAACTGCTCTCGAAGATTGGTGAACCGGAAACGGCGGTCGTCACCAACATCGGCGAATCTCACTTGCTGCAGCTGGGTTCGCGGGAGGAGATCACAAGAGCCAAACTGGAAATTCTGGCGGGGATGAAGCCAGGAGGACTGTTCATCTACAATGGGGACGAACCTCTTATCCCTCAAGTGCTGGCCGAGCCGTCTACGGTGAAGCCGGAAGGTCTGCGAACAGCAACATTTGGGCTGCGTCCGGAGAATGACTTGTATCCCACAGGAATCCTGTTTACGGACCATCATACGTTGTTTACGCCGCATGGCAGCGAAGGCGAACCGCTGGAACTGCCGCTTCTGGGTGAACATAATGTATCCAATGCGCTTGCGGCGATCACGGTTGCCCGTCAATACGGGGTGAGCGACGCAGCGATCCGTGAGGGCTTCAGCAATGTGGAGCTGACCGGAATGCGGATTGAAGTCATTACTGGACAGAGCGGCATTACGATCCTGAACGACGCGTATAACGCCAGCCCGACTTCGATGAAGGCGGCCCTTGGCGTTTTGGAGCATATGAAAGGGCATCGGAAGAAGATCGCCGTGCTGGGGGATATGCTCGAACTGGGCGATTCCGAAGCAGATTATCATCGCGAAATCGGGGAGATGTTGACGCCAGGTACGGTGGATCTGCTGTTCACCTGCGGTCCGCTGTCCCGCCACATTGCCGAGGGGGCGAAGAAACAGTTGGACCCCAATTGTATTCATGCATATACTGATAAGTCTGAACTGATCCGCAAGCTGGTTTCGTTGCTGCATCCTCAGGACATTGTCTTGGTTAAGGCTTCCCGGGGCATGAAACTCGAAGAAGTCGTTGAAGCGATCAAAACTAGCGAGCTAACACACTAATACCGGCGAAAGGGGGGGATCCCATGGATTTTGGACTTATCTTGTTAACGATCGGCGTATCTTTTATTCTGGCGGTCATCTCGGCTCCGCTGATCATACCGCTGCTGAGAAGACTCAAATTCGGCCAGCAAATTCGCGGCGAAGGGCCGCAAAGCCATTTGAAAAAGGCGGGCACGCCAACGATGGGCGGCATTATTATCCTACTAGCGTTTACGTTGGCTTACTTAAAATTTTCCGTTGTGAATACCGACTTCTACGTGCTACTCGTTGCCACGCTGGGGTTTGGACTGGTCGGATTTCTCGACGACTATATCAAAATCGTATTTAAACGGTCTTTGGGTCTCACACCCAGACAGAAATTAATTGGACAGCTGCTGTTCGCCGGAATCATGTGTGCCTTGCTCATTTCGGAGGGTCATAGCACAGCGATTGCTATCCCGGGGACGGACATTTCGTTTGACTGGGGCCCGTGGTTCTACTATCCGTTTATCGTGATCATGATGATGGCGGTGACGAACGCCGTGAATTTTACCGATGGCGTGGACGGCTTGCTGTCGGGCGTCAGCGCAATTGCGCTGGGGGCATTCGCGGTGATCGCCATGCAGGTGACTTCGCTTCCATCTGCGGTATGTGCCGCAGCCATGATCGGTGCCGTGCTGGGCTTTCTCGTCTTTAACGCGCATCCGGCCAAGGTGTTCATGGGCGATACCGGTTCGCTGGGCATCGGCGGGGCGATTGGCGCGATTGCGATCGTCACCAAAACCGAGCTGTTGTTCCTGGTCATCGGCGGAATATTTGTCATCGAAATGTTGTCTGTCGTCATCCAGGTCGTTTCGTTTAAGACACGCGGCAAGCGGGTATTTAAGATGAGCCCGATTCACCATCATTTCGAGTTGTCCGGTTGGTCGGAATGGCGCGTTGACGTCACCTTCTGGGCGGTTGGACTGGTGCTGGCGGTCATAGGACTTTACTTGAACAAGGGGTTGTAATGAAGATGAATCATCCAGAAGAATACCGGGGACGTCAGGTTGTCGTTCTCGGTTTGGCGAGAAGCGGCGTTCAGGTCGCCAAAACCCTGCATCATTATGGCGCCGTCATCACGGTCAATGATCGAAAAGAACGAGAACAGTGTCCCGAAGCATCCGAATTGGAGGCTTTGGGAATTTCTGTTGTATGCGGAGGTCACCCGGACGATCTCATTCATGAGGGCGTTTCGTTGGTCGTTAAAAACCCGGGGATCCCCTATACCGCGCCTCCTGTGGCCAAGGCGATGGAGCTTGGCATCGAGGTTGTGACGGAGGTGGAGATCGCTTATTTGATCAGCCCGGCTCCCATTCTCGGGATTACTGGCTCCAATGGCAAAACGACCACAACGACGTGGGTTGGCAACATGCTGGAGGCTGCCGGCATGAGACCGATTGTCGCCGGTAATATTGGCATCCCGCTGTGCGAGGCTGCTGAGGAGGCGGATGTACGCAACTGGTTGGTCGCCGAGCTCAGCAGCTTTCAGTTGAAGGGGACCCGGGCGTTCCGCCCGGAGGTGGCCTGCCTGCTGAACGTGACGGAGACGCACCTGGATTATCACGGGACGATGGATGATTACATCTCGTCGAAAGCCAAGCTGTTTGCGAATCAACGAGAAACGGACCGCGCCGTCCTCAATTGGGACGACCCCGTGTGCCGGGAGCTTGTGCCCTACATAAAAGCGAAGCTGATCCCTTTCTCGATGACTGAAGAATTGCAGTCGGAGGGGGTTTATGTCGCACCGGCGTACATTCCGGATGTCGAAGACGGATTAACCCGTCACATCATGTACCGGGGGGCTGATGGCGTGGCGCGGGCAATTGTCGACATCGCCGACATCGCTTTGCCGGGCCGCTTTAACGTCGAGAATGCGCTGGCGGCGGTTGCGGCGGCGATTGCTGCGGGAGCTGCACCAGATGCGCTGGCGGAGCCGCTACGAACGTTCCGCGGCGTGGAGCATCGCTTGGAGTATGTCGACGAGAAGCAAGGCGTCGTTTACTATAACAACTCCAAAGCGACCAACTCCAAGGCAACGGTCATGGCCCTTGAAGCACTGCAGGCACCTATCGTGTTGATCGCCGGCGGATTGGACCGCGGCTTGGATTATATGGAGCTGCTGCCGGTTTTCAAAGAGAAGGTAAAGGCCGTCGTGGCGATGGGGCAAACGAAAGAAAAAATTGCTAGAGTCGCTGAGCTGGCGGGTCTATCGCACATCGTGCTGGTCGATACTGTGGACAGCGCCGCAGATACGCTGCGCGCTGCGCTGAAGGAGGCTTCAAGCCTGGCGGAGCCGGGAGATATCGTTCTGCTCTCGCCGGCCTGTGCAAGCTGGGATATGTTCCCTTCCTATGAAGAGCGTGGACGCATTTTTAAAGAGGCGGTGCATACCCTTTAAGTAGGGGGGTGGAAAAGCCCCTACTTTCGGTTAAGAGGTGGCATCCACGATGGGCAAGAGCCGTACGGCGCCGGATTTTTGGCTGGCGGCCAGCATTCTCGGATTGCTGGCGATCGGAATCGTAATGGTATACAGCGCGGGTTCCGTACTCGCTTTCCATGATTACGGCGATTCTTTCTATTTCGTTAAGAGGCAGCTGCTCTTTGCTGTACTTGGGTTAATTGCGATGTTCTTGATGATGAATGTAGATTACCGTCTGCTGCGAAAATACGCGAAAGTCGGGCTGGTTCTCTGCTTTATCCTGCTCGTCATCGTACTGATTCCCGGGATCGGGGTCGTGCGCGGCGGGGCGCGCAGCTGGCTGGGCATCAGCTCGTTTGGGATTCAACCCTCCGAGTTTATGAAGCTGGGGATGATCTTGTTTCTATCCTATTGGCTAAGTAAAGAAGATTACAAGATCACGAATTTTACGAAAGGCTTGCTGCCGCCGCTTGGGATTATCGGACTTGCCTTTGGATTAATCATGCTGCAGCCTGATTTGGGGACAGGAACGGTTATGCTGGGCGCTTCCCTGTTGATCGTGTTTACCGCAGGTGCACGCATTCGCCATTTAGCTGGATTGGCGGCTGTAGGTGCGATAGGCTTCGTTGGTTTGATCCTGGCGGCACCTTATCGGCTGAAACGGATTACCGCCTTCCTGGATCCATGGTCGGATCCATTGGGGGCGGGTTATCAGATCATCCAGTCGCTCTATGCGATTGGGCCCGGTGGATTGGCAGGCTTGGGTCTGGGGATGAGCCGGCAAAAATACAGCTATGTGCCGGAGCCGCAAACCGACTTCATCTTCTCGATTCTAGCTGAGGAATTAGGTTTTATCGGCGGACTCTTAGTTTTGTTATTGTTTTTGATATTAGTATGGCGCGGAATGCGCGTGGCCATGACCATCGATGATCTGTTTGGCAGCTTGCTTGCTGTCGGAATCGTAGGTATGGTAGGCGTGCAGGTTGTCATCAACATCGGCGTTGTCATCGGTCTGATGCCAGTCACCGGCATTACGCTGCCGTTGATCAGTTACGGCGGATCTTCGCTGACGCTGATGCTGACCGCGCTAGGCATTCTACTGAATTTATCCCGTTACGCGAGGTGAGAATATGCGCGTCGTACTTAGCGGCGGTGGAACCGGGGGGCATATTTACCCGGCTCTGGCCGTCGCCAGCCAATGCGCCAAGGAATTTCCCGGCTCTGAGTTTCTGTACATCGGGGGCAAGCGCGGGCTTGAAAGCTCGATTGTACCGCAGCAAGGAATTCCATTTGAAGCGATTGAGATTACCGGCTTCCGTCGGAAGCTGTCCTTCGATAATGTGAAAACGGTCATGCGTTTTCTCAAGGGAGTGCAAACTTCCAAGAAACTGCTCAAAGAATTTAAGCCTGACGTCGTCATCGGAACCGGCGGATATGTCTGCGGTCCGGTGGTCTACGCTGCGGCCAAGCTGGGCATTCCCAGCATTATTCATGAACAGAACGCTATTCCGGGCTTAACGAACCGCTTTCTGAGCAAATACGCATCGACGGTTGCCGTCAGCTTCGAGGGATCGGAGAAGGCGTTCCCCGCAGCTCGCAACGTGATTTACACCGGGAATCCGCGGGCGACAACCGTATACGCAGCCGATAAGCAAAAGGGCTTTGAATCGCTGGGGTTGCCGTCTAGCAGCTCGGTTGTCCTTGTGGTCGGCGGCAGTCAAGGGGCCCGTGCCATCAATCAAGCGATGGTTGAAATGGCTCCGCTACTTAAGCAGTCCGAACACTTGAAATTTGTATACGTCACCGGAGACCGCTACTATGCCTCGACGGTGGAGGCGATTTCAGCGAAATTGGGCGAACTTCCTGCCAATCTGCAGATGCTTCCTTATGTGCATAACATGCCGGAGGTTCTGGCCTGCACCTCGCTGATCGTGAACCGTGCCGGGGCTTCTTTTTTGGCGGAAATTACAGCACTGGGGATTCCTGCGATTCTGATTCCATCTCCTAACGTAACGAACAATCATCAAGAGAAAAATGCCCGCGCGCTGGAGAGCGCCGGTGCGGCCGAAGTGATTTTGGAGCCGGAGCTGACGGGACAGAGCTTGTATGCATCCATTGAGCGCGTGATGAGCGATTTGCGTCGGCACAGCGCGATGTCGGCCGCTTCCCGTGCCTTGGGCAAACCGGATTCCGCCCATCTCATCGTGGAAGAGATGCAAAGGCTCGTTAAGCACCAATAAGGCGCTGTTCAGAGGCGATGCAAGGGCTTGTGCCGGGAAGTCTGGGCGATTGTCACACTCTCCGTTAGGGAGGCATAAGATACTCTATAAATCGTGACAACCAAGCGGGGCAAGATCTTCAGCCCTGCAGGACCCGGGCTCCGGCAGCCATCGACTGCCGATATGAAACAGCGGCACCCGGCGAAGTACCGTCGAAGGGATCCGCCATTCAAGTCAAGGAGGGTTATACGATGCAGCAGTGGATATCACAATTGACCAGGCTGGAAGCCTTGGAGGTGTTGCCGAATGAACCAATGTCGAAATACACGACTTGGAAAATCGGCGGTCCGGCGGATGCGATGGCCGTTCCACAAACGACCCGGCAGCTTGCGGAGCTGATGCGCTTGCTCCACGCAGAAGGAATCCCGTGGATGATGATCGGAAAAGGCTCCAATCTGCTGGTTTCCGACAAAGGCATCCGAGGCTGCGTCATCCGGCTGGGTGGTGAGTTCGAGCAGATTGTATTCGACGGTACGCAAGTCAGCGCCGGAGGCGGCGCATCCACCGTCCGGCTCAGCATCATGGCTGGCAAACAGGGACTAACCGGGCTGGAGTTTGCGGGGGGAATTCCGGGTACAGTCGGCGGCGCCGTCTACATGAATGCCGGTGCCCACGGGTCCGATGTGTCACGTATATTTAAATCCGCTGACATTGTTCTGGAGACGGGTGAATTGGTCACATACACAGCGGAGGATATGAAGTTTGCCTACCGGCATTCCGTCCTGCATGAACAGCGAGGGATCGTGGCTCAGGCACGTTTTTCGCTTGCCGTGGGTGATCGGCTGGAGATCGCGGCGGCCATGGCGGCGTACAAGGACCGCCGTCGCAAAACGCAGCCGCTCTCGCAGCCTTGTGCAGGCAGCGTATTTCGCAATCCGCCCGGCGATCATGCCGCTCGGCTGATTGAAGCGGCGGGTCTCAAAGGGATGAAGGTCGGCGGGGCTGAAGTGTCCACGCTGCATGCCAATTTCATCGTCAATACCGGGCAAGCGACAGCAGAGGACGTTCTTGCGCTCATGGAGCAAGTCAAGGCAGCCGTCCAAGATCAATTTGGGGTGGCGCTGGTGCCGGAGGTCTTCTTCGTGGGTGAACGGTAAACTCGGAGGTGATACATTGGACAAATTGGTGATCGAAGGCGGGAAACCCCTATCAGGAACCATTCGTATCCATGGAGCGAAAAATGCCGCATTGCCGATTCTGGCCGCATCGCTGCTGGCGGAAGGTAAGGTGCAACTTCGAAATGTCCCCCGCCTGCTCGATATTGATGTCATGTTAGGCATTCTCAGTCGACTGGGCTGTAAAGCCGTCCATTTGGGAGATACGGTGACTGTGGATACCTCGGGGGCAGATTCCAGCCATGTTCCTGAGGACTTGATGAAACAGATGCGCTCCTCCATCTTTTTGATGGGGCCGCTGCTTGCCCGTTTTGGGGAAGTATGCATCTATCAGCCGGGAGGCTGTGCGATCGGGGAACGGAAGATCGATCTGCATTTGAAGGGACTTGAAGCTTTAGGAGCGAAGATTGAAGAACACGATCAGCAAATATGGTGCAGAGCCAGCAAGTTGATTGGTACCGACATCCATCTGGATTTCCCCAGCGTGGGTGCAACGGAGAACATCATGATGGCTGCAGCGCTCGCTGAAGGCACAACGATGATTACGAATGCAGCGCGGGAGCCGGAGATTCAGGATCTGCAAAACTTCTTGAATGCCATGGGCGCCAGCATCATCGGCGCGGGAACCGACACGATTACGATCCGAGGAGTGAAGCGTCTCACCCCTTGCGATTACGAGATTATCCCGGACCGTATCGTTGCGGGAACTGCATTGATTGCTGTGGCTGCCACCCGCGGCAGCGTTACGTTGACCCACAGCAACCCTTCACACCTGGTATCGTTGCTTACCGTGCTCAAGCGGGCCGGTGTTCAAATCGGAGTGAGCGATGATATAATAACGTTGAGCAGTGCAGGCCGTCCGAAAGCGGTGGAACGAATTGTGACCTCGCCGTATCCTTCGTTTCCTACCGATTTGCAGTCCCAAGTGATGGTTCTATTATCCTTGGCGGACGGAATGAGCGTGATGAAAGAAACCGTGTTCGAAGGCCGGTTCAAGCATGTCGGCGAGCTGGTTCGCATGGGCGCCGACATTACGGTGGACTTGAATTCCGCGTTTATTCGCGGGGTGCCCCGGCTTTACGGCGCGACCGTGGAAGCAACCGACCTGCGTGCAGGGGCGGCGCTGGTGATCGCTGGTTTGGCGGCCCAGGGTCAAACCGTGGTGGAGCAGGTTCATCATATCGACCGCGGTTATGATCGAATCGAAACGATGTTCCAACGGCTTGGAGGCTCGGTACGCCGTGAATCGCCAGCCTTGCGTCAGCTGGATCTGGCTTAAGGCTATCGTGGTGCTGATTCGCGAAACCTTCGTAGTATAGCCCTAAACTTTTGTCCCCTCCCCTGGAGGGGATATAAGCTTTGTAATACTTATTCAGAAAGTTGCGGAGAAATGACATGCCAAAAGCGAATGTACCCGTCCTAAAAGAACCTGCGCCTAAGAAGAAAAGCGGACGAAAAATCAAAACCATACTTATTTTGTTGTTCCTCGCATTATTATGCGTTCTATTTTTCCGTTCATCTCTTAGCAAAATATCTGTTATTACGTTCGACGGCAATGAGTATACAACGGAGACAGAGCTACTGGGCGCCACAGGGCTTCAGGTGGGTTCGCCGTTTTTTGCGGTCAGTGCCGATCATATCGCCCGCAGGCTGGAAGAAATTCCTTCGGTGAAGCAAGCAGAGGTAGATAAGACGTTCCCCGGCAGCGTTACGATCCATATTGAGGAGTATCCGATTGCAGCGTATGTGCTGGCAGAGGACGGGAAGCTGCATGGCTTGCTCGCCAACGGGACGCGCATCGACCTGAAGGACGGGTCGATGCCGGTGGACAAGCCCATATTAACCGGTTGGAAGGACGACGATGAAGGACTGGTCAAACTTTGCCAAACGTTGTCGCAAATTCCGGACGAGCTGACCGCAGACATTTCGGAGATCGTACCTTCACCTACGTTGTCTTATCCGGACCGAATTAAGCTGTATACCCGGTCCAAGTTCGAAATCATTTCAGCCACTTCCCTCCTAGCCAAAAAGGCGGAATACATGAACGAAATTTTGCAAACCCAGGACCCTGGAAAGCTGACGATGCTGGACGCGGATTCATATGTTCCATACTCCACGACGGAGGACGGAGACGATGGACAAAATGATACTACTCATGATTGAAAAACAATGATAAAATACATTTTATGGGCTAGTTGGCGTTCTCCCTCTTTTTTCTTCTAATTTTTCAAATAGGGGCAGGTTCTCTGTCACAGTCAGGATACTTCCTGTCTATATGGTGTTAAAAGTTGGAAGTCAAAAAATTTGTAGAAAAAAGAGGGAAAGGTTAAGTGGCGTTGAATTAGTAGATAGTGCATCTAACACGGCAAGTATATTTTGATGGGGAAATAGGAGGTGCCAGGGGCTTGAGCAACAATGACATCATTGTTAGTTTGGACATCGGTACATCCAAAGTTCGTGCTATTATTGGGGAAATTAATAATGGAACCTTTAATATTATTGGGGTTGGATCTGCCGACTCGGAAGGAATTCGAAAAGGCGCGATTGTAGATATTGACCAAACGGTGCAATCGATCCGCAGCGCTGTGGATCATGCAGAACGAATGGTAGATATTCAAATATCTGAAGTGTATGTCGGCATTTCGGGAAATCACATCGGACTCCAAACGAGCCACGGGGTTGTAGCCGTACAAAATGAAGACCGGGAAATTGGTGAAGAAGACATCGAGCGGGTCCTGAAGGCGGCCGAGGTGATCGCCCTGCCGCCAGAACGCGAAATTATCGACGTGGTGGCCAAGCAGTATATCGTGGATGGACTGGAAGGAATTTCGGATCCACGCGGGATGATTGGCGTCAGACTGGAAGTGGAAGCGACGATCGTCACCGGCTCCAAGACGGCGATTCACAATTTGCTTCGCTGTGTGGAGAAGGCTGGCCTTAAAGTTCGGGATCTGGTATTGCTGTCGCTTGCTGCCGGTCAATTGGCGTTGTCCAAAGACGAAAAAACGATGGGATCCGTCCTGGTGGACATCGGTGCGGGTTCCACGACGATCGCTGTATTTGAAAGCGGCACGATCGTTGCGACATCCACGCTTCCGATTGGGGGAGAATTTATAACGAACGACATTGCTTACGGCCTTCGGACGTTAACGGACCATGCGGAGAAGGCGAAGCTGAAATACGGCTGTGCTTCCATTGAGGACGCGGCGTCGGATGTTACTTTTAAGGTGACACGGATCGGAAGTAATGTGGACAAGGAGTTTACGCAGGAGGATTTGGCCGCGATTGCGGAGCCGCGCGTACAGGAGATTTTCCAGCTGATTCGCCAGGAAGTCAAGCGTCTTGGCTACAGCGAGCAGCCGGGGGGATATATCCTGATCGGCGGAACGGTATCCATGCCGGGATTGCTCAAGATTGCCCAGCAGGAGCTGGAAGCTTCGGTACGGATTGCTGTGCCTGATTTCATCGGCGTTCGTGATCCTTCATACACCGGCGGGGTGGGAATTCTGCATAAAGTGGTTAAGAATTTGCGGATCCGCAGCGCTTCCAGCCCGAAGAAGAATGCGAA
Source organism: Paenibacillus sp. J14 (assembly GCF_000518465.1). Classification (NCBI taxonomy): domain Bacteria; kingdom Bacillati; phylum Bacillota; class Bacilli; order Caryophanales; family Paenibacillaceae; genus Paenibacillus; species Paenibacillus sp. J14. The sequence goes on from NZ_JADQ01000008.1 coordinate 104,611, forward strand.
CCGGAGCAAGGCTCCGGCACCGCAGGAACCCGTTCGGAAGAACGGTTTGATGGAACGACTCAAGAACTTGTTTAGCGAATTTATATAGTGGTTCAGGAATGATGCATGGTCGATCCATGCATATTGAGGGGGAGATGGAAGAGTATGTTGGAATTTGATTTCGAAATGGAGAGCTTGGCACAAATCAAGGTGATCGGGGTTGGCGGCGGCGGAAGCAACGCGGTTAACCGAATGATCGAGAACGGCGTGCAGGGCGTGGAATTTATTACGGTCAATACAGACGCTCAAGCGCTGCATTTGGCCAAGTCCGAACATAAATTGCAAATCGGGGACAAGCTGACCCGTGGTCTCGGCGCCGGAGCTAATCCGGAAGTGGGCAAGAAAGCGGCTGAGGAATCCCGCGATTTGATCGCCAATACGTTGAAAGGCGCCGACATGGTGTTTGTTACTGCCGGTATGGGCGGCGGTACAGGAACTGGGGCAGCGCCGGTCATTGCCGAGATCGCCAGAGAGTGCGGCGCACTAACGGTTGGCGTCGTAACCCGTCCGTTTACGTTTGAAGGCCGCAAACGCTCCACGCAAGCGGAGATGGGGATTGAAGCGTTGAAGGAAAAGGTAGACACGCTGATCGTCATTCCTAACGATCGCTTGCTTGAGATTGTGGATAAGAAGACGCCGATGCTGGAAGCGTTCCGCGAAGCGGATAACGTCCTGCGTCAAGCCGTGCAAGGCATTTCTGACTTGATTGCCGTGCCGGGTCTGATCAACCTCGACTTCGCCGACGTGAAGACGATCATGACCGAGCGCGGATCCGCCCTGATGGGTATCGGTCTTGCAACCGGCGAGAACCGTGCTGCCGAAGCTGCACGTAAAGCCATCATGAGTCCGCTCTTGGAGACTTCGATCGAAGGGGCGCGCGGCGTCATTATGAACATTACCGGCGGGGCGAACCTGTCGTTGTATGAAGTCAATGAAGCAGCAGAGATCGTTATTGCCGCTTCGGACCCAGAAGTGAATATGATTTTTGGTGCAATCATCGATGAGAATATGAAAGAAGAGATCAAAGTTACCGTGATCGCCACGGGATTCGAGAACAAGCCGTTGCCTAGCCGCAAGCCGGCAGCAGCTGCCCCTGGTGCTCCGGAGCCGCAGGAGAACCGTTCGACCTCCACCCTGAGACCGTTCGGTAACCAGCCTAGCGGCGACCAACTGGATATTCCGACGTTTCTTCGTAACCGTTCGCGGAACAACAACGAATAGGTTAGGAGCTATTAAACGTCTTCCCCTAGACCTTGACCCGAGATGGGCCAAGGTCTTTTTTTTTCTATCCTTCCCTTCTGCAAATCTCTCCCGCGAAGTCGACAAAAATAGTGGCATTCTACTTTCAATTTTAGACAGACTTTATCGCGCGTTCTCTTTATACTGATAACCATCTACCCAGGCAGGTGAATGCCGTTGGTTGTCTATATCGATCTCATATTTTTGATGAACCTATTGATCGATGCAAGCTTGCTTCTAGTCACGGCTTGGATGCGAAAGCAAAAAGTCGTTCTCTGGCGGCTGGCCTTGTCGGCGGTGGTTGGGGCGATGTATGTCGTCATGATGTTTTTGCCGGAGCTCTCATTTCTGTACACGTTTCTGGTGAAATTTCTATTCTCTGTCGTGATGCTGTGGGTTGCGTTCGGATTTGGAAGTTTACAAAACTACTTACGGAATATGGGAGCTTTTTATATCGTCAATTTTGCAGCGGCCGGCGGAATTCTAGGTGTACATTATTTGCTGCAAGATTCCGGAGAAATCTGGAGCGGGATATGGTATTCGGCTTCCGGCGGGCTTTCGTTTTCCTTGAAAATTGGAGTGTTGTTTATTCTGGTTTGCTTCTTCGCCGTATTGTATGGGTTTAAGCGGGTGATCGATGCACGTCAACGGCAGGAGCGGATTCGCTCCTTCTTAGCTGATTTGGAAGTACGCGTAGGCGATACAGCGATTACGTGCACGGGATTGATCGATACGGGCAACCAGTTATCCGATCCCCTCAGCCGGCTTCCGGTGACCGTAATGGAAGCTGTGCTTTGGGAGCAGGTTTTGCCCCCGTCGTATCGGGGGAAGCTGGCTGACGAACGTGCGGACAACCTCATCTTGCAGCTGACAGAGGCAGGAGATTTTCCATGGCCGGAGCGGCTGCGGTTGGTTCCTTACCGCGGGATCAACAAAGGTACCCAGTTTATGCTGGCGCTGAAGCCTGACGAGGTTATGGTCCGTCTAGACGGCAAGGAATATCGTTCGTCCCGGGTGCTGATTGGTTTGGACGGGGGGCGGTTATCGACGGAAGGAACCTACCAAGCGATTGTTCATCCCGCACTGGTTGAGTCGACAGAGGCGAAGGAGAGTATGGACACCATCAGTAAAACGGGAACGTAACTTAGGAGGATACAAAGTGATGCGTGTAAAGTGGAAAATGATGCTGCAGCTGCAGTATTACCGGCTGCTGTTTCTTTTTGGACTAAAGAGTGAAGAAATCTATTATATCGGCGGCAGCGAAGCACTTCCTCCGCCATTAACCCGTGAAGAGGAGGAATATTTGCTGCAGCGGCTGCCCAGCGGCGATTCCGCCATCCGGGCCATGCTGATCGAACGTAACCTGCGGCTGGTCGTATATATCGCCAGAAAGTTCGAGAATACGGGAATCAATATCGAGGACCTGGTATCCATCGGCGCCATTGGCTTAATTAAAGCAGTTAACACGTTTGACCCGGAGAAAAAGATCAAGCTGGCGACCTATGCATCTCGTTGCATTGAAAACGAAATTCTGATGTACCTGCGCCGGAACAGCAAAATCCGCACCGAGGTCAGCTTTGATGAGCCGCTGAACATCGATTGGGACGGCAACGAGTTGCTGCTCTCCGACGTGCTGGGTACGGAGAACGATACGATCTACCGTAATATCGAAGAGCAAGTTGACCGGAAGCTGCTGCACAAGGCGCTGGATAAATTAACCGAGCGCGAGCGGATGATTATGGAGCTTCGCTTCGGGCTGGTTGACGGCGATGAGAAGACGCAGAAGGATGTAGCTGACCTGCTGGGCATCTCGCAATCGTACATCTCGCGTCTGGAGAAACGAATTATTAAACGGCTGCGCAAGGAATTTAACAAGATGGTTTAGTGAATGGCATGATAGATATGCGTTTATCGAAATTCCAATTATTTCGACAGAGGTCGACTTGAGTGTTTTCGCTCGACGAGGAAGATGACGGCGGAATAAAAATGCAGTCCCGGGAGATACTGTTCATTAGTTTCTCCTTGGGAGGTAAGACACGATGACCCGAAACAAAGTCGAAATTTGCGGTGTAGATACCGCAAAATTGCCCGTTCTAACCAATGCGGAAATGCGTGAATTGTTCCACTCGTTGCAGCAGGACCACGTAAGATCAGCCAGAGAAAAGTTAGTAAATGGCAATCTGAGACTCGTGCTGAGCGTCATCCAGCGGTTCAACAATCGGGGGGAGTATGTGGACGACCTATTCCAGGTTGGCTGCATCGGACTCATGAAAGCCATCGATAATTTCGACCTATCGCAGAACGTCAAATTCTCCACGTACGCTGTACCGATGATCATCGGGGAAATTCGGCGTTACCTGCGGGACAACAACCCGATCCGCGTCTCCCGAAGCTTGCGAGACATCGCCTACAAGGCACTTCAAATGCGGGACAACCTGACCAATCAGAATTCCCGTGAACCTACGATTTTTGAGATCTCTGAGGCTTTGGGCTTACCGAAGGAGGACGTCGTCTTTGCCCTCGACGCCATCCAGGACCCGGTTTCCTTGTTCGAGCCGATCTACCATGACGGCGGGGATCCCATCTACGTGATGGATCAAATCAGCGATGACAAGAACAAGGACGTCTCCTGGATCGAGGAAATCGCCTTACGTGAAGCGATGCAGCGGTTAGGCAACCGCGAGAAGATGATTTTGTCCATGCGTTTCTTTGAAGGCAAAACGCAAATGGAGGTCGCCGAGGAGATCGGGATCTCCCAAGCTCAAGTGTCCAGACTCGAGAAATCAGCTATTTTACAAATGCAGAAACATGTGAAGTCGTAATTCGGTCCCTGCGGGGGCCTTTTTTCGTGTGAACATTTCCATATCTTCAATCCCCCCTGCTTCAATATCATAGAAGTGGGACAAAAGGCTTGTGACTTGAGATGTGCGGGAGGGAAGGTAGATGAAGTATTGCATTGGGGAATTTTCTTCACTGCTTGGCATCACCCGGGACACACTGAGGCTGTATGAGAAGCATGACATCGTGAGGCCGGTCAAGGACCGTCATAACAGCTACCGCTATTTCAACGATTTGGACGCCCGGGATTTGTTGATGAGCCGGTGGTATCGCAGTTTGCAGATTCCACTGCAGGATGTGGCCAGCTTGATTCAAAATGCCTCGTTGGACGACATTCTCAACAAGATGGAACAGAGCAAGCGGGAGCTGGAGGAAGAGATCCGCAAAAGCACGATGTTGCTGCATAAGTTAGATGAACTGAGCCGGGAGGTCCAGAATCTAGAGGGGAGACTTTATCGTTGCACGCTGGGGGACCGACCAGGACTCTACCGATTAAAGCAAACGGATAAAAATCACCTGCTTAACACGAAAGGTTTGGAGGGCACCATTAATGCGTTAATGGAGGTGCTTCCTTACTCATTTTATTGCTTCCGCATCGACCCGGATTCCATCGAATCCGAGGCGGAGGGCTTGGAATACAGCTGGGGCCTGTCGATTTCGGAAAACGAGGTGCACCAACTGGGCATCACGTTGGATGAGCATTTAGAGTATATTCCGCCGTCTCGTTGTGTGACATCGGTGATATTGTCCCCGCAGAGCGAAGATTTTACCAAAGAATCGCTTCGTTTTATGCTGAATTACATAAATGAGCAGCACTATGCAATTTCCGGCGCGGTAACCGGACGATTGATGTTGACCGAGAACCACGAGGGCACGAAACGTTCGTTCCTAGAGATCCATATTCCTATCGAGAATTCCTATTGACCTTGGTGCAACACCAAGGTTTATGCTTCTAGTGTAGCCTTGTTTGTGAACATAAGTGAAAATATTCACAATAACAAGGCAGACTATGCAGTAAGGGGAGAAGAGGGAATGCGCAACAAACGAGTGAACAAGGTGCTCTTGGTTACGATCTGCATCGTATTGGTTGCGTCGATGTTCGGTTGGGGTTGGCCATCTGAGAAGCTGTTAAACAGCTCCTCGACAGCGGTCGCGGCCTCAGCATTTAAGGCGGGGACGTATACCGGGGAGGCCGAGGGCAAAGACGGCGTCATCAAAGTGCTCGTGACGATGGAGCAAGCGGATCGGATCAAGGACATCAAGATCGTCAGCCAAACCGAAACTGAGGGGCTTGGTGACAGCGCGCTGAACAAAATCAAGGATCAAATCTTGACGAACCAATCGCTGAAGATTGATGCGGTAAGCGGCGCAACTGTATCCAGCGACGCCATGCTGAAAGCGGTAGAGGATGCGGTTAAAAAAGCAGGCGGCGATGTGAATGCCTTGAAATCGGTTAGCGTCAAGAAGCCTGGCACAGGCAAAACGGAAAAGCTCCAAGCCGACGTCGTCGTCGTTGGGGCCGGTGCTTCCGGGGTGTCGGCTGCGGTAGCGGCGGCGGACAAAGGCGCAAAAGTGATCATTATCGAAAAGACCAGTATCATTGGCGGTGCCAGCAATCTGTCTTGGGCGGGCAAATTCTATAACTCCTCCGCTGCACTTGAGAGCGGTGTCAAGGTGGACGCGGAGAAGGAGATCGCCGATTGGATCGTCAACAACCACTGGAGAGTGGATGCAGCGGCTGTGCGCCAATATGTGACGAAATCCGGGGATACGTACGATTGGCTGAAGAACAAAGGGTATGTTACGACGTTCCTGAACTTCGGTGGAGAGCAGTTGCATGTGCTGCCGGCTTATAACACTCGCGAGCAGACGCTCCGTAAGATGCTGACGGCTTCGGTTGAGAAGAACGGCGGCAAGGTAATTACAGAAACCACCGGGAAGAAATTGATCACGAACGCTAAAGGAGCGGTGACTGGCGTTATCGCGGAAAAAACGGACGGCACCACGCTGGAAATCAGTGCAAAAAGCGTCGTAATCGCAACGGGCGGCTACGCAGGAAACAAGGAAATGGTGAAAGAGGCATTTGGTTTTGAGGGCGTGAATGGCGGACTCGCCCAAAATATTGGCGAAGGTCTGAAAATGTCCTGGGAAGTTGGAGCGAAGGTACCGGACAACTTTGGCGGACAAATGCTGCACCAAACACTGGCCCGAGGAACCAGCAATCTGAAGAAGCAATATTCCTCCTTCGAAGCCAGCTATCCACTCATGCTCAGCTATCTGCCGAACTTGATGAACGTAGGCCCATCGGGAGCTCGTTTCAGAGATGAGACGGCGACGTTGACGGCAGTAGCGGCAGCGAATACGAGTGCGTTTAACGGGCCTTACCATCTGGTGATCGTATCGCAATCGCAGTTGAAGGCTTTGGAAGCGAAGGGCATGAACGGCATCAAAGCGCCGAAGCTGCCAGGGCTTCCACCGGAATTTTACGCGGATTTCACCGATCAGTTTAAGCTGGATACTCCATGGAAGAACGTGACCGCCGTCTTTGAATCGATGGTGAAGAACGGGGATGGGTATAAAGGCAATACGATTGAGGAATTAGCCAAAAACGCTGGCATGGACGTCGAGGTGTTTAAGGACGCGTTTAACAAATATACGCAAGCGACCAAAACTGGCGTAGATACAGAGTTTGGCAAATCCAAAGAATACTTGCTGTCGATGGGTGAGGGTCCTTATTATGCGATCATTGCCGAGATTAACAACCTGGGTTCGGTTGGCGGCTTGCTCGTAAACCCTAAATTCCAAGTGTTGAACGACCAACGTGTACCGATCAAAGGACTTTACGCCGTTGGGCTTGAATCTGAAGGTGTGCTGTTTAACGACACTTACGTCGGGAACGGGGTAGGCATTGGCTATTCCTTTACTTCCGGACGACTGGGCGGCGAAAGTGCAGCTGCCGGGGCGCTGGGGAAATAATAGCATAAAAACGAACGGATAACTGAAAGGACGGCTTCTTCTGGAATCTTACAGATTTTCGGAAGGGCTGTCCTTTTCTGTGTGGGCTTGGTCGGGCATCTCTTTTCCTGTGGCCAAGGGCATGCACCGAATCCCAAGCTCATATAGTAAAGGGACGGAGTAATTCGACGGGACGGGGGCGGTAGAAGTATGGATAATGTAGTAAGGGCGAGTATGAAAATATCCGATTTTCAGACGAAGGACGTTATCAATGTTGTGGACGGGAAGCGGCTTGGCCATATCAGCGACCTGGAGCTGGATTTAAGACAGGGTGTCATTGAAGCGATTGTCGTGCCTGTCGGGGCGAAATTTATGGGGTTGTTTGGCGGCGGGAGCGATCTCATTATCCCATGGAAAAATATCGTGAAGATTGGATCTGACGTTGTGTTGGTGAAAATGGAGGAGCTTCGAGAACCAAGAACCCAGACAAACTACGATACGACGGTGTATATCGACCGAGACGGACGGGCGGAACGACGGAGCTAGATTCCGCAAGCGGTATTGTGGCGATTTATGGTAGACTTGAAGTAATTCCAATATTGAACTTTAACGGACCTCAAAGACGTTATTCTGGTGAATACGGCTGAGAAACTAGATGAGACGGACCTCACAGACCTTATTCGACTAAACCGGGCACAAATTGCTGCAAGATCAAGCTGATAGAGGCTTCCCAGTCCGTTAGATCTTTGTTTGACGCTTTTTCTGGCAAATAAGGTCGTTTAGGTCCGTTAAATTTAATTACCTTAAGGAGATGGATGATGGAACCGTTTGTAAGGAATGCTAAGAACCAACAACCAGAACGGTTCGAGCTGGCTCCTTGGGCCAATGTTATTCCGGGAATCAGCGCCGGATTTACCGGACGGTCTGGCGGAGTCAGCGAACCGCCGTATGATAGCTTGAATCTGGCTCTTCACGTAGGCGACGACCCTCAGCACGTGCTTGAGAACCGACGCCGGTTAGCGAAAGCGTTGGGGTTTGCCTCCGATGCATGGACTTGCGGGGAGCAGGTTCACGGCAACGCCGTCGCTGTGGTCCGTGCCGAGGATCGCGGCAAAGGGTTCCTGGACCGCAGCGGCGCTTTTCAGGAGACGGACGGACTGGTGACCAACGTATCGGGGGTGCTGCTCACCTCGTTTTATGCCGATTGCGTTCCTCTTTATTTTGCTGACCCGGTGAGAGGTGTCGTAGGCTTGGCCCACGCTGGGTGGAAAGGCAGCGTCCGTCTGATCGCTGCAGAAATGATTCACACGATGGAACGCGAGTTCGGCAGCCAGCGGAGCGAGATCCGCACGGCGATTGGCCCCAGCATTGGGGAATGCTGCTATGAGGTGGACGAAGTGGTGATGGAGAAGGTTCGTGAGGCGCTGCCGGGTGAAGAGCCGCATTTTGCTTCCGCATCTCCCCGTGCAGGAAAAACAATGCTGAACTTGAAAGAAATGAATCGAATCATTATGATTAAAGCAGGAATATTGCCGACTCATATCGAATGTACAACGTGGTGTACAAGCTGTCATCCGGAGTATTTTTACTCCTACCGGGCGCAGAATGGCGTTACAGGGAGAATGGCAAGCTGGATTGGCATAAAAGAGAGGTGATCCTTCCCGTGTCGCTGAAGGAACGGATACAGCACGTGGAAGAGCGGATTAAGGCAGCCTGCGAGCGAAGCGGCAGAAAGCGCGAGGAGGTCCATGTCGTCGCCGTAACTAAATATGTATCGGTTGAAGCTACGCGCGAAGTGCTGGACGCAGGAATCGTGCATATCGGTGAGAATCGCCCGCAAATCGCCGTTCCGAAATGGGAAGCGCTCGAAGGACAAGGGACCTGGCATTTTATCGGCCATCTGCAGAGCAATAAGGTCAAGGACGTCATTGGGAAATTTCAATATATTCATTCGTTGGACCGGCTGTCGCTGGCCCGTGAACTGGAGAAACGAGCCTCAGCGATGGGAACGAGCGTTACTGCATTTTTGCAGGTGAACGTCTCCGGCGAGGCGTCCAAGCAAGGGATTGAGCCTGAGCAAGCTGCTGATTTTTTGAAGGAAATCGCAGATTTGAAGCATGTTCGCGTGGTGGGGCTCATGACGATGGCTCCCATCGAGGAAGATGCCGAGCGGACAAGACCGGTTTTCCGCAAACTGCGGGAGCTGCGCGATCAACTGAACGCTCAAGCTGTAACGGCGGAGCCGTTGACAGAATTGTCGATGGGCATGTCGGGAGATTTTGAAGTGGCGATTGAGGAAGGGGCGACATGGGTTCGCCTCGGAACGCTGTTAGTGGGGAAAGGGGAATTGTCGTAATGGGAGTAATGAACCGGTTCATGAACTTTCTGGGCTTACAGGAAGAAGAAGAGATTGTGGAGCGCGAACGGTTTTCTGGTCAAGAAGACGCAGAAATTGAAACCCCAAGCTTTGAATCCCGTAGAAATCAGAGAGGAAGCAACGTGGTCAGTATTCACTCCCAGAAGAATGTCAAGGTCATCCTCTATGAACCTCGCTCCTATGAAGAAGCGCAGGAAATCGCTGACCATCTTCGTTCCCATCGATCGGTCGTCGTTAATTTGCAGCGGGTCCGCAATGATCAAGCCATGCGCATTATTGATTTCTTAAGCGGAACGATTTATGCGCTTAGCGGAAGCATCTCCAAAATTGGATCGAATATTTTTCTTTGCACACCGGATACCGTTGAAATTCAGGGATCGATTACAGAGATTTTAACGGAGGATTCCGATTATAACAGAATGAGGTGATGACAGCTTGGTAGGTTATATCGATTCCATTGTATGGCTGCTATACAATATTTATTTTTATATGATCCTGGTTTACATTCTGATGTCATGGGTACCTAACGCCCGCGACAGCTTTATTGGCGAACTGCTGGGCAAGCTCGTTGAGCCCTATTTGGCTCCCTTCCGGCGGTTTATTCCACCGATCATGGGGATGATCGACATCTCGCCGATTATTGCCTTGTTTGTGCTCCGATTGGCTGTCTTCGGATTAATTAGTGTTCTCCACTATATCTTTGGGTACTAATGATGAAAGCCGATATTTATGAGCATTTTAAACCGGAGGAACGGCCGTTTGTCGACCGTGCCTGGGAATGGGTCGTGAATGCCGGGGATTATCATGAGGTCAAGCTTAGCGACTTCCTGGATCCGCGGCAATGTTACATTCTGGAGACCCTGGCGAATCGCCATCCTGATGTGCAAATTCGGCTGGACGGCGGTTATGAAGGCGCGGAACGACGGCGGGCACTGATTGCTCCGGATTACCGGGATCTCAGCCAAGAGCCGATGGGACTGAAAGTGCTCGATATCACCTCAGGAGACCAGAAATTTCTCGCCCTTCAGCATGGCGATTATTTAGGGGCGATATTGGGGCTCGGACTCAAACGTGATAAAATCGGCGACATTCATGTTCGTGAGGACGGATGTCACGTCATTGTTGCGGAAGAGATTGTACCGTTTCTGCAAATGAACCTCCATCAAGTGCATCGCGTGAATGTCATGACCGATGTACTGAACCTAGGCGAGCTGAGGACGATGGAGAAAGAACTGGAACCGATGGAGCTGACAGTGGCTTCATTGCGCTTGGATGGGATTGTTAGCGATGTATTTCGCTTAAGCCGTAACAAAGTGCTGATTCCAATCAAAGCCGGCCGTTGCCGAGTAAATTGGAGAACGGAGGAGGACCCCTCCACACCGTTGAAGGTTGGCGATGTCGTAGCACTGCAGGGCTTTGGGCGATTTAAGGTGCTGGAAGCAGGCGGTTTGACTAAGAAAGGCAGACATCGTGTCAAAATCGGTAAATTTGTATAAGGCGTTTTGCAGGAGATGGTGGATTCTTGTCGAATATGATAGTTCGAACTGGTTCTTGAATGTATCTCGTGATTGAATTGAACCCATCTTCCCGCTGGGGTGCGAGTTCAACAACGGGACAATTCACCTGATGGAACTATCGCTTCACGGGGAGTTTCGAAATTTCTAGGAGGTGAGGATCATGCCATTGACGCCGCTGGATATACATAACAAAGAGTTTTCCAGACGATTGCGCGGTTATGACGAAGATGAAGTGAATGAGTTTCTCGACCAAGTCATTAAAGACTATGAGATCGTGATCCGGGAGAACAAGGAGCTTCATAACCAACTGTTGGCTTTGCAAGAGAAACTGGATCATTTTGCTAATATTGAGGAAACTCTTAGCAAGACCATTATCGTTGCACAGGAAGCGGCCGATGAAGTGAAGAACAATGCGAAGAAGGAAGCTCAGTTGATCGTGAAAGAGGCGGAGAAGAACGCCGATCGGATCGTCAACGAATCGCTGGCCAAATCGCGCAAAATCGCGATGGAAGTGGAAGAGCTCAAGAAGCAGGCTTCCATTTACCGCGCTCGCTTCCGTACGCTGGTGGAAGCCCAGTTGGATCTACTTAGCAGTGAAACCTGGGATTCGCTGGAGAGCCGCGAACGTGCCCCTGAGAAAGGTCAAGAAGTGCAGGAACTGTATTAATCAAAAGCAAACGCCATTTGGCTTCTACGAGGGAGTGCCAAATGGCGTTTTTTTATTTGTGTTCAAGCGGTCGATCCAGGCTGGCTTGCCGTCGGTATTCGGTAGGAGAGACGCCGGTCGATTGCTTAAAGAGGGACAGAAAATGCTTCTTATCTGTGTAACCCACTCTCTTCATAATCTCTATCACTGGAAGCCGGGTGGAGGCCAGCAGCTCGCGGCTTCTCTCGATTCTTTTGCTCCGGACGTATTCGTGAAAGGTACAGCCGGCATACTGCTGGAACAAGCGACGGAAGTGACGTTCGCTCAGATGAGTTGCAGCAGCAAAACTCTGCGCGGATAATTGCATTGCATAGTCTTTATCGATCCGGCGCAGGACTTCTTCCATGAACCGATTTTCCGGCTCTGCGGCAGAGTTGGACTGGAGGCGCTCCAGATGACGTTCCAGCATGACGGCCAGCTCAATAAATCGGCTGTACAGTTGAAGGAGATACCCCGGCTTTCGTTCGGTAAACTCACGGTAGGCAGCGCGAAACCAAATACTCCACGGACTGCCTCCCTCCCTCAAGTGCAGCCACCCCGGAGAGGAGGCCCTAGTTCCCTCGAACAAATACGGTCTGGAGCGGCTTAACTCGTGAAAGCCGGGCAGGTGTTCCAGGCATGCGAGCAGCTTGCTCGGCTCAAATAAACAGTTGTAAACGATTAGCGGATGACGAGATCCCGCATGTCCGGGGCGAAACACATGTCTCGTTCCGGCGGGGAGCAGAAATACATCGTTTTTGGTGACGCGCACAACCTCCTCATCGATGAAATGAAACCCTTCACCTTCATCCACGAGCACAATTTCCACGAAACGATGGCTATGCATCTGCAAATCAAAGGTCTCTTCGACCCGGTTAAAGTAAAAAGGTAAGGAGTCCGTAAAAAAATCAGCCCCGTCCAGTACCTTCTCCCCTCGGTATAAAGACAACGGTGATCCCTCCTACGCTGCGGTTGCCCCTATTATAGTGTCAGCTCCGGCAAGGGTCAATTTGAAATCGGCTAAGCCCATGACAAATACAACATGCCTATGCTGAAGCGACACGAATATGCTCAATCACAACGTCAACCTCGCTCGGGGACTGAACCTCGATCTCGATGGCTTCTGGAGAAACGATCCGCAAGTGCATCCGGGGCAGGCTGGGTTGCGCTTGATTTTCCTCTGCTGCAACGGCTGCAGGGGATTTCAGACGCCAGGAAACGTCGATTCTGCCGCCGCCTGGAACGGGAACGGTGCCGCGCGCCCAGGTCAATCCGCCGCATGGCTGCGGTGCCACGAGCACTCGACTCCATCCGGGCTCCAGGCTGCGAACGCCGAGGACGTAGGCACCTAGGAAATAGGCGGGTCCCGCAGACCAGGCATGGCAATGGCTCCGAGTCAGCAGGTCGGCTTTGGCTCGGTTTTCCGTGAAGTTAGGATACATCTCCCAGCAGGTTGTCGCTCCCCAATCGATCATTTGCCCATAGCCCTGACGCATATCTTCGATCATGATATCCCATTTGCCCAGTTTCGCCAGCGCTTCGTAGTAGAAGAAGGACATAAACGGACTGCCAATTTGCACGAAGGAGCTGGGCGGATGCAGAATCAGTCGTTCAACGGAAGCAAGTCTGCGCTTCGCGAGCGTTGCGTCTGCCGTTTGAGCGGTTGCAGAGTTGGAGCTCTCGTCCTTAACCTGTTCGGGAATGCCGCACAACAGCGCCACAACTTGCGTCTGAATGCTGAAGATGTCAGAGCGCCGCCCATCCGTATGGATGCAATCGAGATAGGCTTGTTGTTCTTCCGACCATAAATGCTTGTTGATGGCGGCTGCCAAGCGGTTCGCCTGCTCCGTGTAGAACGCCTCCGCTTCACGATTGCCGAGAGCCGAAGCAATAGCAGCGGTGGACATCAATGCTTTGACCAGGAACATGTTCTGGTGTGATACGATCCCGTCGTTCGGCTGGTCCAGCGGAGCCCAATCGAGCAGGTTCCAGCTGCGGATCCATAGTAATCCCCGATCATCCAGCCGCTCTAAATAATGCTTGAGCGTATACTCGATATGGGGGAAAATATCCGCGGCAAAGGATTTGTCCCCATTATAGCGATACAGCTCCAAGCAGGCGATAATCCAGAAGAATGTCCAGTTCGGAATGACGCTGTTCCATCCGCTCGGCACTTGGTCGGCGTAAAACGGGGTCTGGAACTTGGAGCCGGGAACCAATCGCAGGCAGCGTTCGACGATCCGGTCAGCCCCAAATAAATAATAGTTGATCAGCGCTTCATTCCGGGCATCGCCGACCCAGAAGGTCTGCTCGTACATCGGACAATCAACAAAAGTATCCTCCATACATAGCCGGGTCGTATGTTGGCTGATCTGCCAAATGTCATTTAGGCGCGGATCCGATGACTGGAACTGCCCAACCTCAGCGATCGGATAATTGCTTTGCAGCATGCGAATATAGCAGATGCGCACAGGAACCGTTGCGTTTCGTACGGTGACCTGGCAGTATCGCAGTCCACGCCGCACTGGAGACGTGTACCGCTGGCGTCCCCCGGCGCAGATGTAGCGAAGCGTATGGTCCAATCCGTAAGTATCCTGGCGTCGACCTTCATGCATAAACTCGAATCCGTAAAAATCAAGGATCGCCCCCTCCGGCGCTTCAACTTCGAACTCTAAATAACCTGACAGCTCTCTGCCAAAGTCGATCACAAATTCGGTATCTCCATCGGGATACCAAGGGACCTCCGCCAGCTCGAAGCTGGGAATCACCGCTTGTTGCAGCGTGTTTGGAATCGCTAAAGGGACTTCATCCCTTTTCCACACGGAAAGGATAAAGACATCTTCCTGGCTGACCAGCGCCTCGGGAACCGGACGGAGCCAGTTCGCAAACGGTACAAGTCCTGCCGCATCTGCGATCTCTCGGGCCCGCAAATAGTCGGGGTGCGCCGGATTCATCGGAGGATTTGGTTTATGGTCGTAACGGATTCCGCCGTCAAAGGGACCAAGGGTAACAAAGACGGACGAATCGTCTGCTTGAGCGTTTGAGTGTGCTTGTATGAACGTTAGAGGCGATAAGAACTCCAGCGGCTTCTCGGCATCCACCGCAAAATGATGCCCGCTTCCGTGCGTCCCTCCGCTGACGTCGATCAGCAGGAGATGATCTCCCGGATCAAGCTCAAGGCGGAGAAAGCGTTCGGGAGCTTCACCTATTAATGACTTCTCATCGTACCAAACCCCGTCCAGACTGCAGCCCCGAAATGTCCCGCCCACATCGATCAGCCCCAGCGTAGCCGTACATTTCAACGGACAACGCACCACGGTAGCGAGCAATCCGAGAAATTCGGCTGGGTTCGCCGTGTCGGTACTGTCCTCGAAAAATTGATTTCGCAGGTCAATAGCCGCCGTATATTGAACGGGCTTAACCTTGCTCAAGCGTTCGATGCGCCGAGGATATACAGTTTCTTCCGTCAAATAGGGAATGTCCCGGGGAACCGGCATTCCCCAAGGCTCGCAGCCTGCCGGGCCGATGACCGCGGCTGGTTGCCATTCCGGGCCAGGCTGGTAGTCCGGTTGAATCCAGTTGTCGTCCCACAATCGCGCGTCGATCTTCTCGGCGAAAGCATGCTGACAGGACATTCGCGGGGAACGGCTGTCATGGCCTGAATGCACCACAGTGAACCACGTATCGTCTGTTGCTGCTAGGATTTGTGGGCTGCTACCAAGCTCCAATTGGGCCAGCAAGCCCCCGCGTCCCCGCAAATAATAGAAGTTGCTGATTCCAAAATGCATCACCATGACGGCGATGACGTTCGTTTGTCCTGGTCTCAGCAAATGGCCGATGTCGTATTCATCATAAGCCAGCATAAACGGCCAGGAGCGCGGAGGGCCTTGACCAATCCGTTGTCCGTTTACGTACAGGACGTATCTGGAGTCCGCCGTAAGCTTGATCACTGCTCGCCCGCTGTTGGCTGCCGTCCACGCAAACGTTTTGCGGAAGCAACGCCACTCGTTACGCGGGCTGGATTCACCGGAATGCCAAATCCATTTTCCTTGCCAGAGGGTCTCCATCGGTATGCTCGCTCCTTCTCACACGAAAATGTAATCCCTTTCATTATAAAAGAGGCACCTGAGGAACAGGGGAGGGGGAAAACGTACGAAAGAGGGGGATTCCGGACATTTCCAGGGCAATGATGAATTGTCTTCTAGGCAAAAAAACAGGTTGAGGGCAGGATGTTGACATGAGGGAGGCAATAAGATATAACTATTTACATATTGTACTTGCATAAAGAATCATTCGATGATGGGACCAGTACGCCGTGATGTTGTTCCCCAGAGAGTTGGCATCCTGCTGAAAGCCAACGTTCAATGCGCGGACGGAATATCCTCCCGGAGAAGCAAGGCTGAACTTAAATGTGATTCAAATGCCAACATTTTGAATCTCTGCTTAGTAAGCTTTGCCGGTTGTCGGCCGTTATACCGACCCCATATGAAGCGTATGGGATCAAGGTGTCATGCCTAAGATGCGGCTCGTCCTTCGGACAGCTGTGTTTATCAAGCATGAAACAAGGGTGGTAACGCGAGCTAATGCCTCGTCCCTTCTAGGGACGGGGCTTTGTTATTTTTACAGGTTGATTAAAGAAAGGAAGAGAAGTATGAAGAAGGTTGACGTCAAAGAAAATGCGCGGGCTCGCGACCTGCGGATTCTGGACAAATGGAGCCGCGAAAATACGTTTAAAAAGAGTATCGAAAATCGGGCGGGCCGGCCGAATTACGTTTTTTTTGAAGGACCGCCTACCGCTAACGGCTTGCCGCATATCGGTCACGTGTTAGGCCGCGTCATCAAGGACTTCGTTGGCCGCTACCAAACGATGAAAGGCTATCGCGTTGTCCGCAAAGCGGGCTGGGATACGCACGGATTGCCGGTCGAGCTGGGCGTAGAGAAGGAGCTTGGCATCTCGGGCAAGCAGGAGATCGAGAAGTACGGTATCGAGGATTTCGTGAAAAAATGTAAAGACAGCGTGTTTGGCTACGAAAAGCAATGGCGGGAATTTACCGAAGCGATTGCGTACTGGGTGGATCTCGACGATCCGTACATCACCCTGAACAACAGCTACATCGAAAGCGTGTGGAACATCCTGGCGACGATCCACGACAAAGGCCTGCTGTACCGCGGCCATCGCGTCAGCCCGTATTGCCCATGCTGCCAAACGTCGCTCAGTTCCCACGAAGTGGCGCAAGGGTATGAGGATGTGAAGGATCTCAGTGCCACAGCGAAATTCAAGCTGACCGACACCGGCGAATATGTACTGGCTTGGACGACCACGCCTTGGACACTTCCGTCTCACGTGGCACTGGCTGTGAATCCAGACATGGAATACGCCCGTGTACAGCAGGAAGACGGTGTATATATCGTTGCGAAGAACCTGGTTGAGAAAGTCATGAAAGGCGATTACACGGTATTGTCGACGCACAAAGGTTCGGAATTCGTTGGCAAAACCTATACGCCGCCGTTTACCTACATCAAAGCGGATAACATTAACGTGATCGTTGGTGCTTCGTTCGTTACGGATGCCAGCGGTACAGGGATCGTTCACATGGCACCGGCTCACGGGGAGGACGACTACCGCACTTGCCGCGAGAACGGCATCACCTTTGTCAGCGTTGTGAACGGTCAAGGCCGCTATACGGACGTGGTAACCGATTTCGCAGGCCGTTTCGTCAAGGACTGTGACCTTGACATCGTTAAGATGCTGTCCGAGCAAGGAACGCTGTACAGCAAAGAGAAATACGAGCACAGCTACCCGCACTGCTGGCGTTGTAAATCGCCGCTGCTCTACTATGCGATGGAGAGCTGGTTTATCGAAACAACAGCCATTAAGGATCAGCTGATTGCCAACAACAATTCCGTGGACTGGTATCCAGGGCATGTTCGTGAAGGCCGCTTCGGGAAGTTCCTCGAAGAGCTGGTCGATTGGAATATCAGCCGGAACCGCTATTGGGGGACGCCGCTGAACGTGTGGGTTTGCCCGGATTGCGGCGGACAATTCGCTCCGCACAGCATCGCCGAGCTGCGGGAGCATGCGGTAGGCCATGTCAGCGAGGATTTGGAGCTGCATAAACCGTACGTTGACGAAGTGAAGGTTCATTGCCCGCATTGCGAAGGCGGCGTGATGGAACGGACGAGCGAAGTCATCGACGTTTGGTTCGACAGCGGTTCGATGCCGTTTGCGCAGCATCATTATCCGTTTGAGAACCAAGAGACGTTCGCGGAGCAATTCCCGGCAGATATGATCTGCGAAGGGATCGACCAAACGCGCGGCTGGTTCTACAGCTTGTTGGCCGTGTCCACGCTGTTCACTGGCAAAGCGCCTTACAAAGCCGTGATTGCCACCGGCCACGTGCTGGACGAAAACGGGCAGAAAATGTCCAAATCCAAAGGCAATGTCATCGATCCTTGGGAAATTATCAACGAGTTTGGCACGGACGCGTTCCGCTGGGCACTCTTGTCCGACAGCGCGCCTTGGAACAGCAAACGGTTCTCCAAAGGCATCGTAGCTGAAGCCAAATCGAAAGTCGTAGATACGCTGGTGAACACCCATGCGTTCCTGACGCTGTATGCCGGGATCGACGGCTATAAACCGGAAGAGCATGCTTACCGTCCTTCCGAGAATAAGCTGGACCGCTGGATTCTGTCCCGTCTGAACAGCTTAATTCAAGTGGTCGACAAAGGCCTGGCGGTGAACGACTTCGTGAACTCCTCGCAAGCGATCGAAGGATTTATCGATGAGCTCAGTAACTGGTATATCCGCCGTTCCCGCGACCGGTTCTGGGGCAGCGGCCTGAACGATGACAAATTGTCCGCTTACCAAACGCTGACTCACGTATTGCTCACCCTATCCAAAGTGATCGCGCCGTTTGCGCCGTTGATCGCTGAGGACATTTTCACCAACTTGGGCGGCGGGGAAAGCGTCCACCTGGCCGATTATCCGCAAGCGGATGAATCGCTGATCGATCTTGCACTGGAGCAAGACATGGAGAGCGCACGGCAAATCGTTGAGCTGGCCCGCAACGTCCGTAACGAGAGCGGCATCAAAACGCGTCAGCCGTTGTCCAGCCTGATCGTCTCCATGGACCGGGAGTTTGCGGTGAGCGAATATGAAGACATCATCAAGGAAGAGATCAACGTCAAAGCGATCGACATCGAAACGAGCGACAGCGGTTTTGTTGATTTCACATTGAAGTTGAACCTGAAGGTGGCCGGGAAGAAATACGGTAAAAACGTCGGCTTCCTGCAAGGCTACCTGAAAAATCTCGCGCCGGAGCAAACCCGCGCCATCGTGGAGCAAGGTCAATTTTCCGTGACTTCGCCGGAAGGCGAAGAGCTGACGGTCACTGCGGACGAATTGCTCGTTGAGAAACAAGCGAAGCCGGGTTACGCCTCCGCTTCCGGTTACGGCTTAACCGTTGCGCTGAACACGGACATCACGCCGGAGCTGGAACAAGAAGGCTGGGTGCGTGAAGTCGTCCGCGCGGTGCAGGATACCCGGAAGAAGCTGGATCTGCCGATCGAGAAACGGGTACACCTCACCTTGGATGTTGACGATGAATTAAAAGCAGCCATCACCGCATTTGAACATGTGCTGCGTGAGAACGTCTTGATCACGGACGTCGCCTTCGGCAAGCCGCAAGGCCAGGCTGAAACGGTAGATCTCGGCAGCAAAACCATCGCGATTTCAATTGATGCGTAAGTACCTGAATGGAGCTTTTCCAGGAAGGTCATAATAATAGCAATTGAAGCAAACGAGCCTGCGCTCTCCTGTAAAAGGGGAACGGGCTCGTTTGTGTTTTGGGATACACTGGGGAGCAAAGGATGGGTTGTTCATGATTCGTCGAAAACCGAGGCCTGAACCTGCGGCACCTGCGGCGCCTGAGGCTGCAGAACCTTTGCCGAATACGCCGGAGGAGCAGATGAACGCCGTATACCGTCTGACCTTGAAGTGGACCCGGCAGTTAGAGAAATCGCGGATCACCGAGTACACCCAACTGCTGAACCGCCCGTGGCGCATGGTTTGGCTAAGCCTGTTGTCCGGAATTGCCCGCGGGGTGGGAATCGCGATTGGGTTTACTTTTTTTGCGGCAACGATCATCTACGTCCTGCAGCTCTTGGGGGCACTGAAC
The DNA here is from genome assembly GCF_000518465.1 of Paenibacillus sp. J14. Lineage (NCBI taxonomy): Bacteria > Bacillati > Bacillota > Bacilli > Caryophanales > Paenibacillaceae > Paenibacillus > Paenibacillus sp. J14. Next base: position 124,438 of record NZ_JADQ01000008.1, read on the forward strand.
TTACCGATCATCGGCGATTATATCGCGGACATCGTGCGGATTGTGCAAAGACAGATGGAGCTTAATACGTATTAGGTCCGGTTCCGAGCGAATCCTCGCTGTCCAAATGCTCCGTGGCACTCATATGTTTCCGGTAAACGCCGTTGCGGTAAAAGCAAACATTCTTGCCATAGATATCTGTGGCAACAAAGGATTCGTAAGGCTCCACAAATCCATCGAGCTCATCGGAGGCTTCGATTTCCATATCATTATAATCATCGATTTCCCGATCCTCGGCCATCGCCGGTGAATTCGAGGTTCCATAGCTCTCAACGATTTGCCAAGCATCCTCCCCGTCAAAGCCATTCTGATCCTCGCGTTCATCCAAGCTCGTGCGGCCAAACGGCGGAGATAAGAAGATTTCCTCGATCGGCCGTTTGGCGGATACGAACGATTGCGGACTGTGATCTTTACAATACGCTGTTTCCGGGATGGCGCGGAGCCGTTCATAGCTGATCGGCTTGCCGCACGTTGCGCAGTAGCCGTAGCTGCCATCCTCGATTCGTTCAAGTGCATCCTCAACCCGGGCCAGATGCATTTCATGATGCTCGGTCAGGGCCAAATCTTTGCCCCGTTCAAAGACTTCGGATCCGAGATCCCCGGGGTGATTATCGATCTGGCTCAGCTCATTGGTATTATCGCGCATCGATTCATTCATTCCATAATGATCATTGTCCGATAATTGCTCGGTTAAAGCAGACTTGGTTTCCTGCAGTTTCGCGGTAAGCTCCGCGAGCTGGGCTTTCGTTAAATGCGGCATGTGGTTGCTCCTTCCTTCCTGCATCTAGAGCGGTGATTGTAACGTCTCTCCTAGCGGTATTTTGTGCAGAACCATGACGAAATACCTAAGGAAAATCCTTTCGCGCATGGACGGGCCATTTCCGGCTGTGCTACAATATACAAGGCTTAGAAGAGGAATATCCTGCCGCTTGGTGCGAGCGGGAAATGAAAAACGAGGTGACGGACCGCGTGGTATACTTTTTGATTGCATTAATCGTTTTTCTGGTGGATCAAGGCACGAAATATTGGATTGCAACCGGAATGACGATCGGGGAACAAATCCCGGTGATCGGCAACTTTTTCTTGATTACCTCCCATCGGAACCGCGGCGCGGCGTTTGGCATTTTGCAGGATCAACGCTGGTTTTTTATTGTGGTGACTACGGTTGTGGTGCTTGGGATCATCTGGTATTTGCTTAAAATAAAAAATCAACCCAACAAAATGCTGCCGGTAGCGTTGTCTCTGGTACTTGGCGGAGCCATCGGCAATTTTCTCGATCGTGCCGTCAGTGGGGAAGTCGTTGATTTTCTGATGTTTAATTTCGGTTCGTACACGTTCCCAATTTTTAACGTTGCGGATTCTTGCATCGTTATTGGCGTGGCGCTGATCATTTTGGATTCACTGCTGGAGCTTCGCCGGGAGAAGCAAGCCGCAACACCACAGGAGCATGAGGAAAACGTATGAGTTTGGATCAAACGCTAGAGGATTTTGAAGAAGAGAAGCTTGAGTGGGTGGCCGGACCGGCTGACGCGAAAGAGCGAATCGATAAATTTGCAAAAACGCAGCTGGGCGAAGAGTTCTCCCGCAGCCAGATTCAGCTGTGGATTGAAGCGGGGAACTTGGTTGTAAATGGGGCGTCGGTGAAAGCCAATTACAAGCTGGCCGAAGGCGACCGCATCGTACTGGTGATTCCGGAGGCAGAGCCTACGGAAATTGTACCGGAAGACATACCGCTGGACATTTATTATGAAGACAGTGATGTGATCGTCGTTAACAAGCCGCGCGACATGGTCGTGCACCCGGCACCGGGACATACTTCCGGCACGCTGGTGAACGCCTTGATGTTTCACTGCAAGGATCTGTCGGGAATCAATGGCGAGCTTCGGCCTGGGATCGTGCATCGGATCGATAAGGACACCTCAGGTCTCATTATGGCAGCGAAGAACGATAAGGCCCATGCCTCGTTGGCCGCTCAACTGAAGGCGCATACGGTGACGCGGAAATATTATGCTTTGGTTCACGGCAACGTTAGCCATGACCAAGGCACAGTAGATGCGCCGATTGGCCGCGATCCCCATGATCGCAAGATGTATACAGTAATTGAACGGAACAGCAAGCATGCGGTTACGCATTTTCATGTGGTGGAGCGATTTGGTGATTATACGCTGCTTGAGCTCAAGCTGGAAACGGGACGTACGCATCAAATCCGTGTGCATATGAAGTTTATCGGCCATCCGTTGGTGGGAGACCCGCTGTATGGACGCAGTAAAGGGATCAAAATGGATGGACAAGCGCTGCACGCTGCTGTGCTCGGTTTTGAGCATCCGGAAGACGGGCGGTATTTGGAGTTTAGTGCACCGATTCCGGCGGATATGGAAGATGTGCTGCAATCGCTGAGAAATCGCTAAGCCATTGCTTAGATTTGGTGATTTAACCTATAGAATGTTCACCTCCAGGAGACAGCTTGATCAAAAAGTACAAACGATCAGGTGATTAATCCATTCTCTAAATGGGCCGAATTCCTGCATATTTAAAGTGCGAGTTCGAATCATTTGAGGATGGATTTTTTTATGAATACGAAGGAGATGGACGTTTACGATGAGTACGCTGAATGGACAGGAAACTTATATTCAACAACAATTTGCAGAGCGCATTGGCGGGGCGAACTACGGCAAAGATACCGCTATTTATAAATTCGAGAAAATCAAACGGGCGAAAGCGGCAGCGAAGAAGGATTTTCCCGATGTTGAACTGATCGACATGGGCGTCGGCGAACCTGATGATATGGCGGATGCCGGCATTGTGGCCAAACTGGCGGAGGAAGCGGCAAAACGCGAGAACCGCGGGTACGCCGACAACGGCATCGCCGAGTTCAAGGAAGCGGCGGCGAAGTATCTTCATGATGTTTTTGGCGTTGAAGATATCGATCCGGTTACGGAAGTAGTGCACTCGATCGGCTCCAAGCCAGCGATCGCTATGCTCCCTTCTTGCTTCATCAATCCTGGAGATATCACGATTATGACCGTGCCGGGCTACCCGATTATCGGGACCCATACGAAGTATTTGGGCGGCGAGGTGTATACCGTGCCGTTGACGGAGGAGAATGATTTCCTGCCGGATTTGGACGCGATTCCAGAAGAGGTCGCACGTAAGGCCAAGCTGATGTACTTGAACTACCCGAACAACCCGACGGGCGCGAGCGCGACGAAGGAGTTTTTTGCCAAGGTCGTGGACTGGGCGAAGAAATATCATGTCGTGATCGTACACGATGCACCGTATGCTGCATTGACGTATGACGGTTTGAAGCCGCTGAGCTTCTTGTCGGTACCGGGAGCAAAGGACGTAGGGGTCGAGTTGCACTCCTTGTCCAAGTCGTACAACATGACCGGGTGGAGAATTGGGTTTGTTGCCGGCAACCCGCTGATCATTAAAGCGTTCAGCGACGTGAAGGACAACAACGATTCCGGTCAATTTATCGCTATTCAGAAAGCGGCCGCTTACGGGCTGGCTCATCCAGAAATCACGGAGCGCATCGCCGAGAAATATTCGCGCCGCCATGAGCTGCTGGTGAATGCTCTGAATGACTTGGGCTTTAAGGCGAAGAAGCCGAAGGGTTCGTTCTTCCTCTATGTGCAAGCGCCAAAAGGCGTGGAAGGCGGACCAACGTTTGAAACGGCGGAAGACTTCTCACAGTTCTTGATCCGCGAGAAGCTGATTTCGACGGTGCCGTGGGACGATGCCGGCCATTACGTGCGCTTCTCCGTGACGTTTATCGCCGACGGGGAAGAAGAAGAACGCCGCGTCATTTCTGAAATCAAACGACGCCTTGGCGATTTGAAGTTTATTTTCTAAGAAGAATAAAATGGACCATAATGATTCGTTTATAATGCCTCTTGGGTTTGATCCCAAGGGGCTTTTTTTATGGCTTTAGCCAGTTGAGCTCGCGAAGCGTGCGAAACAAAAAACCACCCGCTATGCGGGTGGAGGAACGAAGGTTTGACCAACTAGACCATTCCCATAAAATTGAGATGTTCAGGCTCAATAAAAGAAAGGAATGGTCTTAGATGGCAAACAAGAGCTATAGTTTAGCTCACACGAAGTGGATGTGCAAATACCATATCGTGTTCACCCCGAAGTATAGACGGAAAGAGATCTATAATCAAGTGAGGAGAGATTTGATCGAAATATTTAAGCGTCTGTGCAAATACAAGGGAGTGGAG
>NZ_JADQ01000009.1:0-125696 GCF_000518465.1 Paenibacillus sp. J14
CTGAAGAAGATCGGCAATCTCTCCTTGGGTTGAATTTTTAAAAGTTCTTCGAAGGAAAACAGACATTCTTGGAGAATATACAAAGTGACTTCCTCCATCCTTGAGGTTTTTGGGTTTGGTCACTTGAAAACTTCTCCAAGTTGGGGTGAAGTCCCTTTTTTATGTCCGAAAATCCTTACGGCTCAAGGCCTCAGATTACTGCAAAACGCTCATTTAATAGTTGATCTACTTCGTAATCATTCAGCAGCTTCTCGCAATCCAATAACAGCTTGACTTCATTCCCCACTTTTCCAATGCCCATCACAAAGCGATTGCTTCGTTGATTCAGATCTGGCGGTGCCACGACTTCACTGGACGGGATGCTAATTACCTCTGCCACACTATCGACAATCAAGCCAATCGATAATTCATTGATGTCGATAACGACAATACATGTTCGCTCCATATACTCCCGGAACGGCTTCTTAAATCGTACCCGTACATCCATCACCGGGATAATTTTGCCCCGCAAATTCACGATTCCGCGCACAAAATCGGGCATTTCCGGCACGCTGGTAATTTTCTGCAACCCGATAATTTCCGTCACATACCTGATTTCAATCCCATAGCATTCTTCGTCCACAATAAAGGTCAAGTACTTATCCTTTTGCGAGTCTTCCTCCAAAAGATCTACATCCTCTCGAACGGCCTCCGACATCTTCACCACTCCTCTTCTTTCATTTTTAATAAGCCTTGAACATCCAGGATCAAGCTGATATCCCCATCCCCCAGTAAGGTACAGCCGGATATCCCTTCAACGGTGTTAAATCCTCTTATATAAGGCGGCAGCGCTTTAACAACAACCTGTTGTTGGCCGACCAGCTCGTCCACAAAAATACATAACCCTCTGCCATCCTGTTCCACCATAATCAAAATGCCATCGGTTAACTGGGTAGTATTTGTAGGTACATGATACCGTTCATGAATGCGTAGAATCGGGTAACATTCTCCCCGAACCATGATCATTTCGTTCCCGTGCGGATCAGTAATGAGATCCTTAACGAGAGGCTTGAACGACTCTTTAATCGACGTCGTAGGTAACGTATACTGGGCATCTCCCACCCGAACATTCATCCCGTCAATGATCGCGAGCGTAAGCGGAATTTTGATTGTAAAGGTTGAGCCCTTACCGGGTTCACTGTTAACAAAAATCGTTCCGCCAACTGCCGCGATGTTCTGCATTACGACATCCATCCCAACGCCTCGGCCGCTGTACTCCGTGATGTTCTCCCTGGTCGAAAATCCAGGAAGGAAAATCAGGTTGAAGATCTCCTTGTCGGTCATATCCCCTTCGGATTTATGCAGCAGATGATTCGCTCTTGCCTTCTCTAAAATTTTCTGTTTGTTTAATCCCCGACCATCATCTCTCACGATAATCATGACTTCGCCGCCAACATTGAGCGCTTCCAGCGTCAAGGTTCCGGTTTCCGGCTTCCCTGCCTCCATTCGCTCTTGGGTGGTTTCTAAACCATGATCAACCGCATTTCTCACCAAATGCATCAGTGGATCTGAGATATGTTCAATAATGTTCTTATCTACTTCCGTTTCTTCACCTAACAGTTGTAACTGTACGTTCTTCCCAAGCTTTTTGCTCATATCCCGCACAACCCGATGCATTCGTTGGAACGTTGTGGCTAGCGGAACCATGCGGATTTCCATCACCTTGTCTTGAATTTCCTTGGTGATCTTCTGTAAATGACTTGCAGCCTTTTGAAACTGCTCCAGTTGCAAGCCGATAATATCCGGGTTTTGAGTGACCATCGCTTCCGCGATGACTAATTCCCCAACCAAATCCATCAGCTCGTCCAACTTGCCCACATTTACGTTGATGGATTTCCCTTGATAACTGCTTGTTGAACTCTTCGTCTCTTTAACAGTTGGATTGTCCACGATCGCGGGCTTAGCAGAGCTTGGTTTCTCTACAATGCTCTGCAAATCAGGAAGCACTTGTATTTCTTGAACGACTTGTCCCTCTCCTTGAACCTCATCTTGGACCTCTTGAGCTTTCTCCTTGTCTGAAACCGCTTGTTCTCTGTCTAGTTCAACCTGCTCTAGTTCCAAACACTTCAGATAACTGGTTTGGGAGAGCACCGAGTAGATCTCGTCATACGTTTTGCTCGTCCGAATAAACAACTGAAATCCTTGATTTCGTATCGTTTCCGCCGATGTCGGATCTTCCAGCACGTCCTCCGGAATATGCCAGTAATCCTCGAGCTGATCCTTGAGTTGATGAACGATTTGATACGCTCTGATGTTCTCCATCTCGCAATCCTCAGTGAAGAGGATCTGAGCTTTAAAATTGTTCGATGATCGAACTATCTCAGCCTGAGAAGCCCTTTCATCTGCTTTGGTAATAGAACGTTGTTGTTCAAGAGAGCCTAATAGCCCTTTAACTCTCTGCGTGATTGCCGTAAAATCTCCATCGGCGTGCTCGCCATGTTTGATTTTATGGAGCTCAATTTTCGTAAAGTCAACGCCCTCCAGCATCAAATCGGACAACTCAGACCAATCTTCCAATTTGAGATGGTATTGACGTAAATAAGAAAAAAGATCTTCCAATGCATGCGATAAGGTCGCTATGTTATGAAATTGCATCATCGAGGAAGAGCCCTTAATCGTATGCATGATGCGAAAAATCTCGTTAATCATCTCTTCTGAGAAGAAATTCGCATTCTCACAAGTCAGAATGATTTCTTCCAGCTGTTCGACCAGCTGAGAGGTTTCGGTAATGTATGCCTCAAATATGGGGTCGCCTTGCTGATATCCCATCATTTCCCTCCCTATTCTTCCTTTGGATGTCGTACCCTTTACTGGTTTAATAAATTAAAGGAAAAAGCTTTTGCGTCACTGGTTTTCAGTTGTTTAACCCAACCTAATTAGTGTGACCGGCATTCAATGAATGCCCTACAATAAAGACGGTTTTACAGCATCGTACTTAAAACATGAGAAATGTTAGACAGCGAGGTTTGTTTCTCTACTGCTCCCAGATCATAGGCCACTTTCGGCATCCCATATACAACAGAGGATTGCTCATCTTGTCCAATAGTTCGGGCGCCTTTGCGTTTCATAGCCAGCAATCCTTTGGCTCCGTCATAACCCATACCGGTCAAGATAATTCCGATCGATTGATTCCCCGCCTCTTTCGCCACGGATTCAAACAACACATCAATCGAGGGACAATGGCGATTGACTTTATCGCCTGCAAAACATTCGACCACGAAATGATCTCCGGAACGCTTCACTCGCATATGTTTATCTCCCGGTGCAATCAGCACTTTGCCCCGCTCAATCGTATCGCCTGTTTGGGCTTCCTTCACACGAATCGATAAGCTCTGATTCAGCCGTTCGGCGAACATTCTCGAGAACATGGGAGGGATATGCTGAACAATAACGATACCTGGCATATCCTTGGGCAACGACTTTAACACGGTATAAATCGCCTCTGTACCGCCGGTAGAAGCCCCGATGGCAATCACTTCCTTGGTTGTAGCAGGTTTCGCAGTAACCAGCTTCGTTGGCGGATCGGCAGGAGAAGCGGCCAGTTTCTTCGGTTGATGGACAATTTTTGCTTTCGAGCCAATCTTGATTTTCTCGATCAGTTCTTCGATAAACTTCTCCACATGCGATAACTTGTTATCCGGCTTCGAGATAAAATCAATCGCACCGGCGTTTAAGGCGTCAAACACGGACGAACTGATCGCGCTGACCACGATAACGGGAATCGAATACTGAGGCAGCAAGCGCCGAAGAAATTCAATCCCGTTCATTTTCGGCATTTGCACGTCGCAGACCATGAGATTCGGATGATATTTTAATATCTTGTCCCTTGCTTCGAATGGATCCGCAGCTGTAGCTACAACTTCAATGTCAGGGTCCGTCGTAATCCCGCGGGCAATCATTTCGCGAAACACCATGGAATCATCTACGACCAGAACTTTAATCTTATTTCTGACCTGCATCCAGGCAACTCTCCAATCGTTACTCTTTGCGATAAACCGCAGGCATCACGTACTTAAATTTGGTGTGATCCCGTTGGATCGTTTCGGAATGACCAATAAATAAATACCCTCCGGGGACTAGACTGTCGTAAAATTTGTGAATCAGTTGCATGCGCGTACTTGCGTCAAAATAGATCATCACATTCCGGCAAAAGATCACATGAAACTTCTTTTTGAAGGGGAACGGATCCATGAGATTAAATCGCCGAAAAACCACTTCGTTTTTGATTTTGGGCTTCACTTTATATTGGTTCATCCCATGCGGATGAAAATAATCATGTTTCCAACGCTCCGGCAACAGCGCAACCTCTTCACGGCTGTAAATCCCTTTCTTAGCTTCAATCAGCACCTTTTCCGATATATCGGTCGCCAACAGCTTTGTATCCCATCCGAGCCGAGCATTTCCAAAAAATTCATTGATTAGGATGGCTAAAGTATAGGCTTCCTCCCCTGTGGAACAACCGGCGCTCCACACCCTCAAATCTCGATCTTTGATTTTGGGGACTTGTTCGGGGAGAACTTTGGCGCGAAACAAATCAAAATGATCTGATTCTCTCATAAAGTATGTATGATTGGTTGTCATCTGATTGATAAACGTTCTTGCGGCTTCGCCGCTCTGATCGGTAGCAATATAGTTCAAGTAGTCCGAGAAATTTTCCATGTTCAGCGAATTCAAGACGTTCCACAATCGGCCCATTACCAACGTTCTCTTCTCGTCGCTCAAATGAATCCCAAAATTTGTTTTGATATAACCGGCTAATTTGATAAATTCCTTATCTGAAATTTCAATCATCACTTCACCTCCCCTATACGAAGAGAGAGCCATAAGACTCTCCCGTTTGAGAATTACACCTTCGTTGCCGAATTCATGTTATCCGTTAAAAGAAAAACCCTTCTAGTTGTCTGGAAGGGCATCGTCAATGCATGAATTCAGCAATTCAGTCATTGGCAACCTGGCAATCATAGCTCTATTTCAGAACTTTAGACCCATGGCTTTGCGTCATTACTTTTCAGTAATTTTGCCCAGAAAATTATGAAGGTGGTTTATGCGAAAAAGATCAGAATATGTCGAATTCGACAGTGATTTTCGACATATTTCGATTTGTTATGTAAGATTATAGCAGTGGTCTTGAAAAAAACAATGAACAAAACGAAAATTTTCAGGTTTAAAATGTAAGATAGGCGTATAGTCCTATTTTTAAATTAATTTTAGACAAATTTCAGAACTTTGAGAGTTTTCCTAACATCACCCGAACCCAAAAAAGCCCTGCCTCCCTCTCACATTTTTTAGTGAAAGTGGAAGCAAGGCTTATGGGAGGAAGTTCATCCTCAAGGACCCTGAGATTGCGATTTCAGCTGTCGCTGCTGTTATCGCAAATGCTGCTTTTAAACGCATGCTTTTTGCCAGTTTCATAGAGTTCGAACCTCCTATGTGTTTTGAGTTTCTGTACTCTATGATAAGGGCCAATATTAATGAGATATGCTGATAGTGTTAAATAGGGTTAAAGTAACAAATTTATCCCTCTCCACTTGCTAACCTCACATTGACCGTACTCATTATGGCCAGTCGCCACAACCGAGCCATCCGCCTTTAGACCAAGTGTATGCGCACATCCTGCGGCAATGGCAACAATTTCACGCCAGTTGCTGACCTCGCATTGACCATATTGATTCGAGCCCGCTGCCACTACGGTGCCGTCCGATTTCAATCCAACCGTATGATAGCTGCCGGCAGCAACTGCCATAATTCCTCGCCAATCCCCTACCTCGCATTGGTGATGCTTGTTCGCCCCTGTGGCTACGACCGTGCCATCCGATCGAAGACCTGCGGTGTGGAGATAACCGGCCGCCACGGACTTGATATTATGCCACTGGCTCACATGACATTGGCCGTAGCGATTGTTACCGGCCATGATCACGGTTCCGTCGGCGCTCAGACCAGCGGTATGCCAATCCCCTGCTGCGATCGCCACGATATCCCGCCAACTGCTGACTTCGCATTGGCCTTCCGCATTCCGCCCTACGGCCACCACTGTACCATCGCCTCTTAACCCAAGCGTTCTGCGCCACCCCGCCGCAATGCTTACGACTCCGCTCCATTCGCTCACTTCGCATTGCTGATGCCCATTCCATCCCGTGGCAACCACCGTACCGTCCGACCGAAGCCCCACGGTATGCGACTTTCCTGTGTTCGTTGCCATATGAACATTACCTGCCGCCACCGCCACGATCCCCCGCCAATCGCTGACATCACACTGGCCATTTCGGACATCTCCTACAGCCATCACTGTACCGTCCGACCGAAGTCCAACGGAATGCCGCGGGCCAGCCGCTAAAGGGATATTCATCTGCTGTACGCCTTGGAACGCCGATATTTTCGGAGAAATTGGCTCCATAGTTATCCCCCTTGCCAAGAAATTAAGCTATCCCCATCTTACGAAAGGCTTCCTAAAAAAATCAAACAAAATCATAAGTTTCACGTCTCGAACCCGGAACGGTCGAAACTTATGATGAGAGTGTGTCATAGCTAGCCGCCCTGACTTGGGCGTGCTATTCGGAGGTGATGTATGAAGCGATCACCGCAAGTCGTTTGGATTACAGACGCCGACCAGCCGACGGGCAAAGCATTGATCCGTCGCTGGGCTAAGGATGGCGCCCATCTCCTGCTAAGTAGTCCGTCCAATGGCATAGAGATTGCAGCTGAAATCAACTTGGCTAAAGCTTCCGGCTCCAAAGTGCTCGTAAGCAATGTCGATTTAAACTCCGGCACCAACGCAAACGAGCTTGTGCTGCAAGCAGAACGGGAGCTTGGTGCCCTGCAGGTGCTGATCCATAATCATGACCTGTTCGTACCTTTTTCCGTTGAAGCCGGCTCTGAAGCATTGTTCCGCGAGGTGATCCACACCAACGCAAAATCGGCCTTTCTTTGCACGCAAGCTGCCGGGAAAGTGATGGCTGCACGGGAGTCTGGCTGCATCATCTTTATTTCCTCCATCCATGCTGAGAAACCTAACGGCTCCTCCTTCGCCTACAGTGCCTCCAAAAGCGCCATAAAGCTGCTTGCTAAAGAAGCGGCCCTTGAGCTTGGGCGACACAGCATCCGTGTGAATACCATTGAAGCTGGCCCCATCCCAGGCGATAATGAGCGATTCCGCAGTTCGCTGACCACGCTCTATCGCAGCTACGAAACCAAGGTGCCGAGCGCCCGGCTGGGGACAGTGGACGATATCGCAAATGTTGCCTGCTTCCTGGCGTCAGACGATGCGAGTTACTTGAACGGCGCGGATTTGCGGTTGGACGGAGGTTTCCTGCTTCATTATATGGATCACAAAATGAGACAACCAAGGAGCAGTGATTCGCCATGAGTTTAACAGGCAAAGTCGTTCTCGTCACCGGATCCGGAACTGGCATCGGTCAGGGAATTGCCGTGGAAATGGCCAAGAGAGGCGCTGTCACCGCCCTTCACTATAACCGGAGTGAAGCTGGCGTACTGGAGACCAAGCGGAGAATAGACGAATCGGGGGGCCATTGCTTGATTGTCCAGGCGGACATTTCGAAGCAGAGGGAAATTAACGCGATGATACACAAGATCGAAAGCCAGGCTGGCCCAGTTGATGTTCTAGTCAACAATGCTGCTGTACAGTTGAATTACGATCTATTCAAGCACAATGGTGAGACATTTGATCTCCTGTTCGATACGAATGTGAAAGGCTACTGGCAATGCATCCAGGCTGTAATTCCCGGGATGAAACGAAAAGGAACCGGACGAATTATCCTCATCTCGTCGGTGCACGCCAAACGCCCCACCGATTTTGACCCGGTGTATGCCATGACCAAAGGTGCGATCCGCATGCTGGGGCGGGAAAGTGCCATTGAGCTGGCGCCCTTTGGCATTACGGTGAACACGATTGAGCCGGGAGCCGTTGATGTGGGCAAATACACCCGCATCTCACCGGACGATCCGGATGCAGAGAAGAAACGGGAAGCACGGCGTAAGCAGCAACAGGAGAAGTTTCCGTTGGGGCGCGTTGGTCTCCCCATTGACGTGGCTCACCTCGCCTGCTTCATCGCGTCAGACGAAAGTGAATTCATGACGGGTTCTGCTATTCGACTCGATGGCGGGAGCATGCTCTTGTAACCCGCATAGCTGCTGGCTGCAGCCAATCCTTCCATAAGGAGTGATTTCATGGTAAATAAAGAAACGTACGAAGAAACGCTGGCCCATGTCCGTACCTCCTCCAGCCCTTCGGAGCTTCGCATTACCGATATCCGCTTTACCGATATCGTCGGCGGACCGTTCCACAGCAGCCTGATCAAGGTCTACACGAACCAAGGGCTGGTCGGCTTCGGGGAAGTCCGCGACGGCGCGGATAAGGTATATGCCCTCATGTTGAAAAGCCGGCTTCTCGGGGAGAACCCGTGCAACATCGACAAGCTATTCCGCCGGATTAAGCAGTTCGGGGGGCACGCCCGTCAAGGCGGCGGCGTCAGCGGACTTGAGATCGCACTTTGGGATCTGGCCGGCAAAGCGTACGGAGTGCCGATCTATCAAATGCTGGGCGGCAAGTTCCGCGACCGAGTCCGCATGTATTGCGACACGGACGTTGTGGGCAAAGACACCGGCAAAGCAATGGGAGAGGCGCTGAAGAAACGGATGGAGGCCGGCTTCACCTTCCTGAAGATGGACCTTGGCATCGGACAGCTCATCAACGAACCGGGCACCCTTAGCGCACCGCTTGGCTTCCTGGAGGACATGCGGGAAATCTCAAAGCGCCGGTACGCCCGAGACAAAGGTGATCTTACCGAGCAAGAGCTTCGTGAAATCAAAAACCGCCATTACGACATTTTCAATATCCCTCATCCTTTCACCGGCATTCATATTACCGAAAAAGGACTCGACATGCTCGAGCAATACGTCGCTGAAGTTCGATCTGTGATCGGCAATCATGTACCGCTGGCCATCGATCACTTTGGTCATATCGGCCTGGAAGATTGCATCAAACTGGGCCGGCGCATCGACAAGTTCAACCTTGCCTGGATGGAGGATATGATTCCGTGGCAGTATACGGACCAATACGCCCGCCTGTCCCGCGCCGTGACGACGCCGATCTGTACGGGCGAAGACATTTACTTGAAGGAAAACTTCAAGCCGCTGCTTGAAGCCGGCGGCGTCTCCGTCATCCACCCAGACGTGCTGACAGCTGGAGGCATCCTCGAGACGAAGAAAATCGGAGACATGGCGCAGGATTACGGCGTGGCCATGGCGATCCATATGGCCGAAAGCCCCATCGCCTGCCTAGCAGCAGCTCACGTCGCCGTCGCCACCGAGAACTTCCTTGCGCTTGAATACCATTCCTGTGACGTCGATTGGTGGGACGACATCGTGATCGGCAGCCGCCTTCCGGAAAGAATCGTCCAGAACGGCTTCATCACGCTGACGGACGCCCCCGGACTTGGGATCGATGATCTCAATGACGAAGTGCTGGCAGCTCACCTTCACCCGGAAATCGGCGGTCTCTGGGAATCTACAGACCAATGGAATTATCATTATTCTAACGATCGGCAGTGGAGTTAACGCTCTGCTGCTTTTTTTATGTGTTTGTAAAAAAAGGATCGTCCTGACGGCATTGCCGGTCAAGACGATCCTTCTCTCGAATATCCTTATCGGGCAGCGGAACCTGGGGTCATCTTGGCCGCCGCCTCCATTAAGCCGGTAATATAACCGACGCCAAACAGACGGCCAAGCAGCTCATACCCCGGGTTTTCGTTGCTCTCACCTTCCATCGTTGGCACGTGATCCGGTCTCGCCGGACCGTCAAAGCCTAGCTCGTAATACGTCTTCATCGCTTCGAGCATATCCGTCTGACCATCGTCATGGAACGTTTCCTCGAACTTCTCGGGCGTGCCCTTCACGTCGCGGAAGTGAACAAAGAACAGCTTCTGCTGATTGGCAAAATGCCGAATCACCGCTGGAATGTCTTCGCCGGCCGTTGCCAGCGTCCCTTGGCACAGCGTGATGCCGCTGTACGCGCTGGGCACCAGATCGATCGCCCGCTGCAACGCCGCCGCGCTCGTCAAGATCCGGGATACGCCGCGAATTGGCGAAATCGGCGGATCGTCCGGATGAAGCGCCAGCTTCACCCGGGCGGATTCTGCGACCGGAACGATTTTTTCCAGAAAATAATGCAGGTTCTCCCACAGCTGCTTCTCCGTCACGATTCCAGCTTCCGTTAATGGCGCATTCGCCATCAAGCTGTGATCGTAGCTGGAGACAAGCGCACCCCCTCGCGTTCGGGTCGTCGTGGATGTGCGGAACCAGTTAAATTGCGCCATAAAGTTATAGCAAAGTACGGGAATGCCCGCAGCCCCCATATTCACAATAAGTTGCTGAAAAATCTCGATCTCCTCGTCACGGCCGGGCGTCCCGAGCTTGATCTTGTTGCTGGGCGGCATCGATTCAATTACGGACAACGTCAGCCCAAAGTCGGCAAAACGCTGCTTCATCCGGATCAGCGGCATTAAATCCCATGGCTTCTCCGTCTTCTCGTCCCACGGCAGCCCGCTGACCGCATAATTGACGTTCATCTGCTTCGACAAATGCCACAGTTGATCGGGCTGAGTTGAAAGAAATTCCGCAAGCTGCATTTGATGATTCCCCGCTTTCTATCGCTTATTTCCCCGCCTTGGCCGCCAGTTCTTTGCCAAGCTTGTCGATCTTGTTATAGGCCTCTTCAATCGATTGCTGGCCGAATGTCACCGCATCCATCTCCTTCTTATAGGTATCCACCCATTCCGAGAAACCAGGAGCTGGAGAATAAAAAGGCAACGCCTGATCTACAGATAAATCGTAAATTTCCTTCCCAAGCTTATCCTTGGTTTCCAGATTCGGTTCCAGCTTCTTGTAAATATCCGGATTGATTGGAATGCCGCGGGTCAAGCCAAGCACATCTCCTGCCGCTTCATCGGTGATAAACCATTTCACGAATTTTTTCGCTTCTTCCTTGTTCTTTGAATTGGTGCTGACGCTCAGGAAAATCGTGGACTGCGCCCAGCCCCCGCCTGCAGGACCAACCGGCATGTTCACTACGCCTACCTTGCCCGGCATGAGCAGTTCCAGCGCACTGACGGAACCGGTGGTTGCCCCTCTCGTCATGACCACTCCGCTGGCCATCGGGTCTGCCTGCGGATCGTTTTCAAGGAAGGCGGCGGACTGCTCTGCTGGAGGAACGATGTTGTCCTTACGGAACTGCTCATAGGTTTGATAGAACTTCATGAACAGGTCCTTGTCGAGCGTAAACGTCTTTCCTCCATCAGACATAATCGGCGGTTTCCCCATCGCCGTCTGATAATAGTTATAGAAGTCCCAAGTGGTGGTATCGCCGATCGGGTATTTACCCTCCGGCAGCTTGGCGCGGGCGTCCCTTGCCCATTGGAAAAACTCGTCGTACGTCCAGTCCTTATGCGGCAGCGGAATGCCATACTGCTCCAGCTCGACCTTGTTGAAGGCTGTTCCCTGGGCGTTCTGGCTCAGCGGAATGCCGTACAGCTTCCCGTCGATTTTTAGATTCTCGATCACATTAGGATCCACAATGCCAGTTAGGTCAATGTCGGACAAATCCTCGAGCTGTCCCCGGCTGACGTATTCCTGAATATATGCCGCATCCATCTGAAGGACGTCCGTCATCGTCTTGGAGGCGGCTAACGTCGGCAACTTCTGCCAATACGCGTCCCAAGCCATAAACTCTGGTTTGAATTTCACGCCGGGATTTTGCTGCGAATACAAGTCCAGCGCTTTTTGCGTTGCTTCATGTCGCGCGTCCGTTCCCCACCACATGATGCTAAGCGTCTTCTCTCCGCTGTTTCCTCCTGTTCCACCACTCCCGCCGCCGTTTCCGCCAGAATTCCCGCCGGCACGGCTTCCGCCTCCACCGCCGCCGCAAGCCGTCAAGGCCAGCAGCAGCGCCAGCGAGAGTGCGGCGAAGCTCATCCATTTTGCTTTTCTCATCATCGATATCCCCTTTCTTCTTCTCCCGATTTCTATGCGTTAGACCCTTGAAATGAAAAACGAAATCAGCCTTTCAATCCAGTCGTAGCAATCCCCTCCACGAAGTGCTTCTGCGCAAACAGGAAGATCAGTACAGACGGGATGACGGACAACAATGACATCGCCAGCAGCTGCCCCCACTGGATCTCGAACTGGTCAATGAATCCACGGAGCGCCAGCCCCACCGTAAATTTATCCACAGAGCTGAGGTACAGCACCTGCGAGAAGAAATCATCCCAGCTCCAGATGAAGGTGAAAATTGCAACCGTCACAAGCGCTGGCTTAATCAGCGGAAAGATAATCCAACTAAAAATGCCGTAGACGGACGCACCATCAATCTTCGCCGCCATGTCCAAATCCCGGGGAATGCCGCGAATAAACTGAACCAGAAGGAAGATGAAGAACGCGCCTCCCCCGAAGAAATGCGGCAGCACCAGCGGCACATAACTGTCCACAAAGCCAAAGGTGTTAAACAGAATGTACTGCGGAACGACCGTAACCTGGCCGGGCAGCATCATCGTCAGCAGGAGCACCGAGAACCAGAAGCCCCGCAGCTTGAAATCCAATCTGCCGAAGCCGTAAGCGACGATGGCGGCGGTCAGCACACCGCCAAACACGTTCCCCACCTCCATTAACAGCGTATTGCCAAAGAAATGCGCAAACGTGTAATCGTTGGAGTAGTGCCAGCCATGGATATAGTTCTCCCACATCGGCGTCTTGGGCCACAGCGTCGGCAAACTCAACTCCTCCGTCTTCTTCAGCGAAGCGCCAATCCACCAAATCACCGGATACAGCATGAGGAGCGAAAATAACGTAAGGAGCAGATGACTCGTTAACTTGGAGCCCAGCTTCATTTTGAGCCCCCTCCTTCCGATTCGTAGAACACCCAGTAGCGGGAGACGGCAAAGTTAATCGCGGTTAAAATCCCTATGATCGCCAGCAAAATCCAGGCCAGCGCCGACGCATATCCCATCTGATAGTGCTTGAACGCTTTCTCATACAAGAATAAGGCGTACACATAAGTGGAATTGACCGGTCCGCCTTTGGTAATGATGAAAGCGGAGGTGAAGGTTTGGAAGGAGCCGATGACGCCGAGGATTAAGTTAAAGAACATGACAGGAGACAGCATCGGAATGGTGATGCTGATAAATCGGCGGAACTTGTTCGCGCCGTCCACCGCCGCGGATTCGTAAAGTTCCTGCGGAATCTGCTTCAGTCCAGCCAGGAAGATGACCATCGTGGAGCCGAACTGCCACGTATTTAGCAAAATGAGTGTCCCCAGGGAGGTATCCGGGTTCGTGATCCAGCCCACACCTTGGATGCCAAACCAGGCTAGTACCTGATTGATGTAGCCGTCCAAGCCGAACATGTTGCGCCATAATGCCGCAACCGCGATGCTTCCGCCGATCAGTGAAGGGAAGTAAATCGCTGTCCGGTACAGGTTCATCCCCCTTAGCTTCTGATTAAGTGCCATCGCGACAAGCAGCGAGAACAACAGCTTCAGCGGCACGGAGAAGAGAACAAACGTAAAGGTCACACTCAACGATTTCGTAAAGGTGGAATCATTGGTAAAAATGTTGACGTAATTGCTCGTTCCCGTCCATACCGGATCTTCCAGCAAGGAATAGTCAGTAAACGACAGATAAAACGATTGGGCGATCGGCCATAATGTCAGCAATAGAAAGCCAATCAGCCACGGAGATATAAAAATATAACCGGCCAAGTGATTTGCGCCGTTCTTCACGCGCTTGCGGACGGCGCGTGGAGCGTTTCCTGCTTCATTCGAAGCGTTCATTTGTGCAGCCATCCTATGGACTCCTCCCCTCTTGCGATCCATGATTGAGATTCAGGATGTAGTTCTACTGTATTCGAAGGCGCTTTCATCCATAAAGGTGAGGAAATTATGATATTGTTTGATTTTTTAAAATTCATGGAATTCACTCTCATCCTCCGGCAGTGCCGGTAGGAAAAATTATGATCCAACAGGCAAAAAGCCTTAAGAAAGTCGCATCGACAAAAGAGCCGCCGTCCCTAACAATAGAGTCATATCGAACGGCAAGGCTTCACAATTACCCGGCTAGGAGGAGGCGCTTCAATGAAATTTGATAATCCGGAAGACATCATTCAACTGACGCCGCTTTGGAAGGGCGAACGCTTTGAGAACGGACGTCCGAAGGTACCAGATGACGTCCTGCGAAGAATTCGTAAAATTACGCTGGAGGAAGCATGGGGGCCGCTCTGGCACCGTGGCTATATGTTTCAGTTTGAAGGCGATTTCAAGATCATCCACCCCGATCAGGTGATGGTAGGACGTGCGGTGACGGCTGTGATGGTGCCGAAGCGGCCCGATCTTCACGAAACGCTGCTCCATTACGGTCATGAGCAAGAGGGACGAAGGGGCTTCTTTAACCAATGGGTGATCGATTCTCTGGTCGAGGATGATGTCGTGGTGGTCGATATGTTCGATAAAATCCACCTCGGCACCTATGTCGGCGGCAATCTGTCGACTGCCATCTCTACCCGCACGAAACGAGGCGGCGCTGTGATCTGGGGCGGTATTCGCGATAATCAGCAAGTCGCCGAGATCAAGAACATTAACATCTATTACCGCGGCAGCGACCCGACGGCGATTGGGGATGTCACGATGGTGGGCATGAACGTACCTGCCCGGATCGGCAAAGCGATTTGCCTTCCCGGCGACGTCGTGCTTGGAACACCGGCAGGCGTCATCTTCATCCCTCCCCATCTTGCCGAGCTGACTGTTGAACAGGCGGAGAAATCCCAGGTTCGCGACGTTTTTGGTTTCATCCGGTTGAAGGAAGGGGTCTATACGACCGCGCAGATTGACGCCGCTTGGCCTACCGCATTATGGGAAGACTTCATCCAGTGGTTTCAGAATGATGAGGCAGCCGCCGAATACCGTCATTTGACGTGGGAGAAGGAGCTTGAAGAGGCGCGCCGGAACGAGCAAGACGGCAGCCACCGTTCGGATGTTCGACTGTAGAGACGACTCCAACAAAAAGAAGGAAGCGGGCGCTGTACCGCTTCCTTCTTCTATTTGCTCACCGACTCCCGATATTCGCTTGGCGAGACCCCAACCTTCTTCTTGAAGATTTGACTGAAATAACGGGGATCCTGGTATCCAACCTTCTCCGCCACCTCGTAGTTCTTGTAGTGAGTGGTCCGGAGCATTTCCTTGGCTTTGTCGATCCGGATATCAGTCAGATGCTCAATGAACGTCTTGCCGGTATTCGTTTTGAAGAGCAGACTTAAATAGGTTGGCGTCATATACACCTTCTGTGCTACGCTTTGCAGGGATGCGTGCTGGCATTCCTGCTCCATGTAGTGGATGGACTTTTTAATAATGCTGCGATGATGCTCCCGCTCCTTTAAGCCAGGGGAGGCGACCTTCCACAACCCGGTCAAAAACTGGCTGACATAGCGCTTAAGCTCCTCCAGTGTGCTCAACTTCACCAAGGATGTTGCCTCAAACGGACTGTAAGCGCCTACATTTTGTTCGTCAGCTTGAACCCTTCTTTCCATGCCAACCAACATGCGGATCGTCAGCTCATACATACTTTTAATATCAATTGGACCTTTCTCCAGCACAGCCGAATAGAATCCTTCCACCGCCTCCGTAATCTCTTCTTCCGAATTCGCCGCCCGGAAACGATCATACAATTGCTGCTCTTCCTTAGCCGGGTAACGGTTGACAGGCTCCAATCGGCGAAGCTCCCCATAGTACATCAATTGCCCGCTTCCGCTGTAAAACTTGCTCTGTAACGCCCAAGCCGCCTGCCGATAAGAGAGGTGAATGTCCCTCAAATGGCTGCATGGCTTCCCCACCCCGATATATACCGGGTGTTCAAATTGTTCCCGAAGCACTGCTTGCAGCCGCCCCAGCACTTCCTTGGACACCCATGAGAACAGCAGCCCAATACGTCCGTCACCTGCAAGGAAAGCGATACTGCTTCGCGGCATCTGTTCTTGAAGCGATTTCCGAATGGTCTCCAAATAAGCCAGCTTATCGTAAGCATGATCAGCGGGAGTACTCGGCTCCAACAGCGCAATCGTTGGAAACGTGTAATACGGGTTCAGCTGAAGCCGGGTCAAGCATTCCTTCAAGTCTACCTTGGCTTCTGCGCTCCCGGAGACCAAATACCGCAGGAGACGGTCGCTCATCCAGGTCGTGATCGCCTGCTGGTCCAACACTAGACGTTCATTCAGCATACTTTTTCCCCCTTTTGAAAAACAATGAACGTGTGCATGCACCTAATCCAAATGAATGAACTTGTAAGCGTGCATGTGCTCGATAAAGGCTGCCTCCGCCGCCTCGCTGTCCCCGGTCCGGAGGGCATCAATAAGCCGCCGATGCCAATCGGCCAACATTTCCGTCGTATGATGCCGATTCGAGATGGCCATGAAGCGCATCACCTTCGTCCGCATATGGTTCCATAGCTCCAGGATGGCTTGATTGTCACAACGTTTATAGAAGAAACCATGAAAATCCATATCTAGCTCGAGAATTTGCAGCGTGTCATTCTGCTCGACGGCCTTCTCCAGGCGCTGGATCATCGCTTCCAGTTCCTCGTAATCCGCCTCCGTTAAGGTTGGCATCGTCGTGCGAACCGCGTAGCCCTCGATGATTTCCCGGAGGATGAACAGATCTCGAATCTCCTTGGACGTTATGTTGGACACCACCGACCCCTTGTTCCGAATCCCGGTAATTAATCCTTCCTGCTTCAACCGTTCCAGCGCTTCCCGCACCGGCGCCTGACTCACTTGAAATTGTCTTGCGATCTCGAGCACAAGCAGCCGGGTTCCGGGAGCCAATTCCCCAGTAAGAATTTTGCTCTTTAGACTTAAATAAATTTGTTCGCTGATGGAATTCACCAACGGGACGATTTCATTGCTTGGCATCCTTCTCAGTCTCCATTCGATTATCGTTTATCGATTATCGATAATTTGATTTGTTCCATTGTATGAGAGCATCTGCGCATCTGATACCGATTTTTGGATAAAAAACAAAAAAAGTCCGCGAAGCCTACGCCTCACGGACTATAATCAATTTTTAATTCGTGCGAACCTAACGAACCGATGCAACGATAATCATGACCTTCTCCCCTTCTGACACTCCCGAAGGCCGGATCGAGTAAGTGCCAACGGCTGCCGGGACAATCACCGTCTCGGCGTAATGGACCTCAAATGGAGGAAAAGCGTCGGTCTTACTATAGATCGTAATTTGCCCGCCTTCTACGAGATTCAGCACCTGGACGCTGTCGTTACATTCCATGTCGATCGACTGCGAGAAGGTGTACCGGAAGGTCTCGATAAATTGCCGGGAATGCAGGCCGGTTCGCTCCACTTTACGGTGTTCCGATTCCTCCAGCACTTCCTCCTGATGAATAAGATTCCCCTTAACCCAAGCGGTGTCCCAATCCCATTGGATATTCTTCAGCCCATGCTCCAGATGGGTAGGTCGAGGAAGACCATCCAGGCCTACACGTCCCCAGTCCCATAGCTTAAAGGTAAAAATATACGGGGTCGCGCTAATCTCCAGCACCATCGTGTCCTTGCCTGAGCAGTGGATCGTCCCTGCAGGAATCAGCAGATGATCATGCTTTTTGACCGGGATTTTGTTCACATACTCCTCGGCCGGGAAGGGCGCCTCTCCACTTTGAGCACGGTACAGATCGCTCGCCATGCGTTCGTGGTCCACCTGTTCTTTGAGTCCCAAATACACGAAAGCCTCTCCGTCTTCAGCTGCGTCCAAAATATAATAACTCTCATCTTGGGTATAGTGCATGCCAAACGTCTGCTGGATATATCCGGTCAGCGGATGAACCTGGAGCGACAAATTCCCGCCCCCCATGGTATCCAGCAAATCAAAGCGGATCGGGAATTCCGCTCCGAAGCGAGCGTGTACCCGCTCCCCTAACAAAGCACGGGGGCAGAACAGCACCAGGTCCATCGCCGGAACTTCCATAGTAACGTTTCCGAACCGAAACTGAAGGCTGTTCTCTTCCGGCACCCCGTCGAAGCTCCAAGCATAGTTTGGCGGTCCATCGGGAAGGCCGAAGTTCTCCCGCATCCACTGCCCGCCCCATACTCCGGGATCAAAATAGGGCTTCAGACGGAACGGCCGCGAAGCCGCCGATTGAAGAGCTGCGCAAAAAGCGTTCCCGGTAACCATGTTGGGCTGCTCCGGCTTGGTGGTTTCCATCAGATAATCCAAGCTTCCCAGCAACTCGGCTTTATGCCGGTCCGCGATGCGCCATTCGACAAAGAAGCCGCGTTTATATTTTTCTAGAATAGGCGCATCGGGATTGTCAGCCAGCCAGTTGGTCATTCCCCGGCGATAGCGCAGCTGGATCTCCCAACGGGGCAAATCGAGGTATACGAGCAAATCCCCTTGGGTGACAAGGGAGGCGCCGGTTCCGTAAAGAAATACCGGGCCATCGGATCGTTTAATTTCCTCCCGCAATGCATCCAGGGAGGCAGGATCAAAACAATGCTCCAGCTTGCCGTAAAACATCACCCCAAACACCGGGTCCGGCGGAAGACTGGGAGCAAGAAGCTGTTCCAGCTGCTCCGGCGGCAACAAGCACGTTTCGCAATCCAGCATCCGCGCTGGAGACAAAAGCGCCAGCTCCCGGGCCACTTCTTCTTTATCCGTGCCCGGATAACAATCAAACACAAACACACGGTGTTGCTTCATTTGCTGCCTCAGCTCTTCCCGAATGGCTTCCCATCCCGAAAAAGCATGCTCATCCCAACCCGGTATGTCCACTACCGGCTCCAAGTCGTAGTTGCGGTACTTCGTGTTGTTCATATCCCAATGCTCCTCAACGATTTAGATGTAGAATGCGAGCAAGCCCTCGTTATAAGCCTCGCAAAGGCGCATTGCCGCTTCGGTGGTCTGTTTTTCCTGGCTGGACAGAGTAAACGCAAATTCATAAAACCCGCCCAAGTCGACTTTGAAGTTCGTCTCCCAGTAGTTGTTCATGACCCAAGCGAAGGTCTCCCCACGGTTCAGCTCCCAATTGTTGCCGTCGCATAATTGGATCGGCTTCGCTTCCAGAGGGCCAAACGTCAGCAACGGCGTGTCTTTAACTGCGACCAGCACCTGCCGTTCGCCGGCTTCCATTACCAATCCGTTCTGGATCAGATAAAATTCCATATTGCTGCCAGGCAGCTGATCGATGCCCGGGCGAAGGATGCAGCCGGTTTTGTCTACGTACTTCACCTCTTCATCCCCTGCCGTGAACGGCAACGACACATAAAGGTTTTCCGGGTCCCACACACTATCCTTGTGGACGCGCACCATCGCTTCAATTTTGTTGATGTGCCGGTACAGCTTCAAGAACACCTTGTAGAACCGCGTGCCCTCCAGGCTGTAATCGAGCTGCAGCGAGACGAACAACGGCCCGCTCTCTACAATCTGGATATCAGTCAGACGAGATTCATACCGCCGGGTTGCCGGGGATTTACGGTTGCGCCCCATTCGCCGACGCTCCTCTGTCGGAGAGGTGCGGATATCGGTCACTTCGTAAATGCCGCAAAACGGGGCATAGGTTGCGTCCTGCCGAACCAGATTCTTCCCGCTCTTCCGATCGATTATCGAAGTAATTCCCCGCTTTTGATCGAACTCCACCCGGTAGAACGCCGTCTCCACGCAGGCCACATCCTCGCGCAGCGCCCCAGGCTGCAGCACATCCTCGACCCCCTCCGCGCCAATATGAGCGTGGCTTTGGGAGGTTCCATTCTGATAGCGGCCGGTTGCACGCACCCCAACGTTGCGTTCCTCCTTCGGTTGCAGCTTGAGCGGAATTTCAATCTCAAAAGCTCGGGCGATTCTTTTCACCTGGTGCGGGATCACTTCGTTAGTCGTCAAATCAAACACTTCGATAGGAACATCCAGGCTGTAGTTCAACCCATCAACATACTCCCAAAACTCAATATAGATTTTGGCAGTCGTCTCCAGCGAAATGTCGTGAGGATTGATAATTCGATAGCGCTGCGGCCGATCTTGGCGGATGGCTACCTCCCCTTTTTTCGCTAATATCCGATCCAGGTTATCTGCCACCTCGGTGTTGCCATTAATGGCGTAAGCCGATTTCTTGTGCTCCAGTTCCCCAACCAGAGTCTCCCAAGGTTCCGATACGGAGGAGGAATACCCCCAGGTGTGCTCGCTGTAGAGGATCAGATTTTCCGCCGCTTTCTGCATCAACTCTGCATCCCCCAAAGTGGCATCGGGATCCAGCTTTTTGCAGAGATCGTACTTGCGTTGCCCCTCCCGATACACCTTGACAACCGCCGGAGTGGAGCCTACGCCGTCCGCCCACCAATCGTTCCAATCGCCTTGGTAGACCGGAATATCCTTCCATTCTGTTTCCAGATGATCAAAAAATTGATCCAGCGTTACCATCTGGAACTCCAAGGTTCCGGCGTACTTCCGGTTCAGCAAGTCAACCCGTTCCGCGATCTTCACGTTGGGCGGCGCATTGTCCGTGATCGCTCCCGAAACCATGAATGGCACAAAATCACCGGGATACCCTTCAGCCTCCAGGTTCTGCAGGTAACGCTCCAGTCGTTCATCGAGAATGGCCAACTCGACTTGCTCGGTATCCTCGGGGCTGGTGGTAAAGAGCTGATTGCCACGAATCTTTTTGCCTATTTCATCAAAAATCATATAGGTCGAAGCTGCGTGCGGTGAGAAGCAAAGCTCATTGCCAAAGTGGTAATGCTCCCCGTTCCAAACGAGTACCTTCTTCCCAGACGGCCCTTGCCAGTAAAAAGGGGTCTGCTTTTTGTAGAGCGGGAACATGCCGTGATGGGGATGCAGACAGGAAAACAGACGCTCCACGCCGCACTCCTGCAGCACGTCGGCATATCCCCAGGCAAACCCATTGATATCGGCGCTCATTCCGCTGCGGATGGGATAACCGATCTGCTCACCGTACGTCTTGGCTTGTATCGTACAATCGTAAAGAATATCTCGACTAACCAGCTCGGTTAAATTCAAATAGTTGCCAGAAAGGCCAATTCGCCCTTCTCGCACGTATTTTTCAAAATCTGCAATATAGTCCGAAGGCGCATGGGCATAGAAGTTTTTGACCTGCCAATGATTTTCGCACTGCCACACAAATCCTTTGCGAGCTTCATTACCGGTGCGGTCAATCTCTCTCAGAATATCCACGGCCTGTTTGATAAAATCGCAATGATAATGGATGATTTTGTCCTGTCGCTCGGTGTAGCCAATATCGGTGTGTGAATGATGAATGAGGAATACCTTCCAGTTCTTTGACAGTTTCATAAAGCCACTCCGTTCCTTAAGAATTACTTGCTCTGATAAGCATAGCCAGCTTCAAAATGTTTGTTCAGCAAGAAAAACAGCAGCAGCGTAGGAATCGATGCGACCACGCAGGCCATGAGAATGACCGGTACATTCGCTTTGTCCATTAAGGATATGGCAGCCATCACCGGACGTATCTCCCGGGATTTCGTGAAGGTCAGTCCAAACATGAGCTCGTTCCACACCCAATTGAACTGGGTCAAGAAGATCACAGCCAGCGGGGCGGTTGACATCGGGACAAAGATATGCCCTAAAATCTGCAGGCTGTTACAGCCATCCATTTTGGCCGATTCACAAATTTCCTTCGATATGCCAAGAAAATAATTCCGGAGCACAAACATGCAGAAGGGAACGCAGATGGCCGTATAGAACAAAATCATCCCCAGTTGGGTATCGTACAGCTTCGTGGCGGTCAGTCCCTTGTAAACCGGAATCAAATAGATCTGGAACGGGAAGATCGTTCCGCTGTAGATAAAGAGGAACCAGAACATCGGCCGTTTGATCTTGAGATGGGAGATCGCATAGGCGGCCAGGATGGCGATGAGGACGGCTGCCCCTGCCGAAACAGAGGCATACAGGAAGCTGTTGACCATCCCCTTCACCATACCAAAAGCGCTGGCAATCCCTTTTAGATTTTCGGCCAAGTTTATTCCCTTCGGCAGATCCCAGAAGTTCCCCAGATTATATTCCTGCTTCTTCTTGAAGATCCCGATGAAGGCGAACACCGCCGGAAATATCCAAAAAACGGATAGAATGATCAGCACGGTATTTACGGCGATGCTTCCTCGGCTTACTTTTTTCATAGGATGGGTTCTCCTTTCTCGCTTCCTCAGACCGTCCGGTCGGTGTCTCCGAAGGTGTTGCGGATATTAAAATAGGAGACGATCAGGATCATGACAGTGAGCACCACAGCGACTGCCGCACCGACACCAAATTTCCCGTGGATAAAGGACTCCTGGTACATCGTCAACGCTAACGTTTCGGAAGTCCGGTAAGGCCCCCCTTTTGTCATGACCCAGATCGAATCAAACACCTTAAAGCTGTTCACCAGAGACATGAGCAGCACCACCACCGTAGTCGGCTGGAGAAGCGGGAAAATCACCTTCGTATATAGCTGAATCGTCCGCGCGCCTTCGATCTTGGCGGCTTCAATCGGAGAGCTGGGAATGGTGGTCAGCCCGGTGATGAATAGAATGGTGTTCAAGCCAACGCCTTGCCACGTTCCCATCAAAATCATGATGAACGTATTGACATACGGGATGGCCAGCCAATCGCGAACCCAGCTCTTGAATCCCAGTAAGCCGAACAACTGAGGAATGCCGTATTTCGAGAGAATGGCCACCATGATAATGCCGCCAATGGTGCTCGACAGTGCTGTGGGATAGTAGAAAATATTTTTGAATCCGCCAACCCAGGAACTGTTCTTAATGAAAACAGCCAATAGCAGCGGCAGCGCCAACGTAAATACAAGAGAAAACACAACCCAGATCACGGTGTTCATGAGAGAGATTTTGAAGTTCGCATCCTGAAACAGATGGCGATAGTTCTCTATGCCCACGAACCGCATGGCGGAAAATCCATCATATTCATAGAAACTCAAACGAACGGTATACACGATGGATGTGGCAAAGAATACGGCAACCAGCAGAACCGCCGGCAGCAGATAAAGGTAATTCGTCCAAGCAATGTTGCTCTTCTTCAAAGGAACCCCCTCACTCCGTCGTAATTTAACCGAATACTTCATCCGCCTTGGCCTGAATCGTATTCAGTACATCGTCAATATCCGCGCCGCTGTACATAAAGCGAGAGAGCTCATCAATGGCTGTATTGCGCAGATCCTCAGGGGTATTCTCATAGAAGCGAAGCAGAAGCTGGTACTTGGAGGAATCTCCGGTCATATCCAAAATGCGCTGAATGGTCCCATTTTCCACGGAGATCGAACTAATGTTGGCAATGCCGAGTTCACCCACCATCACCGTTTGGGTACCCGGTTTGTAGAAGCCGCGCAGCGCAGCGAGGGCCTGTTCTTTGGAGGAGCTAGCCTCAGTTACTACAATTGGCGAAGCTTCAAAGAAGATCGTCCCCTTTGCACCATTTATGCTCGGCAGGATAAAGGCATCAACATTCGTTCCAGGCTCCATGCCGAAATCGTTCTGTAAGCCCGTTACGGTAGGACTATCATCCAACATCATAGCGACGACGCCTGTCGCAAATTCTTTATGGAGGTCACTGTAGACGATGGGCTCTCCGAAGTAGCCTTTATTAAACATGTCTCTCCAGATCGTCATCACTTCCTTCACAGCTTCATCCGTATAAGGCTTGGTGCCGTTGCAAATATCGATATAGAGCTGCGGATCGTAAGCGGCAATCAATTGCTGGAACCAGATAAAGCTGGCCCACGAGTCGTTCTTCAAGCCAATTGGGGTGACACCGCTGGCTTTGATCTTCTCGCAAGCCTCGAGAAACTCTTCGAATGTCGTTGGAACAGCCACGCCGGCAGCCTCAAAAACTTCCACATTATAGAGCACAGACATGTAACGGAGACTATAAGGCGCTGCGTAGACCTTCCCATCCACCGTGAAAGCGTCCTTGATATCTGCGGAAACACCATCGGCAATGTAGTTATCCCATTCCGCAGTCAAGTCTGCCAACTTGCCGTTTTTGGCCAGTGTTTCTAATTGCGGGCCGCTCCACCAGGTGAACAGGCCAGGAGCCCCGGGGTCATCAATCGTTTGTTGGATGGCCGTTTGATAGGCTGCTACATCAGGGTAATTGGTTAGCTCGATCTCGATCCCCGAATCGTTCTTCCAAGCTTCAGCCAACCGAGCTGCCTTTTCCGCATCGCCCAGTTTATCCAGCCAAAAGTCTACTTTTCCGCCAGTCTGTGCAGGCGGATTCTCGGAAGCAGTTGTATCTCCGGTATTTCCGGAAGTGTTTCCAGAAGGATTTCCAGAAGTGTTATCGGCGGCGTTCCCGCCACCACATGCTGCAAGGATCCCCGTCATAAGGAACATGGTAAGAAATAAGGACATCATTTTTTTGCCAGACATCGTTTTATCCTCCCCTTGGTTTGATCTATACAATGACCCCGCGGCACGATGTGCATCAAGCGGGTTTGTAGACTAAACGCGTTGAATTCCTTGCTTCACCACTGTTGCCTGATACCCATGCAAGTAAGCTGCGCCAATAAGTCCGGCATCATTGTTTAGTTTGGCAATCGTAATTTGCGGCAGCGGAACTTGTTTGCAGTACACCCCTTTTTTGACATAAGCAAGGATGGGCTGTAACAGATAGTCGCCTTCACTGCTAATTCCACCGCCAATCACAATCATCTCAGGCTGAAAAATATTAATGATGTCGATAATCCCCTCTGACACATAATAGAAGTATTGATCCAGCAGCTTTAAGGCTGCTGAGTCGTTGAGTCTGGCGGTATCAAAGATGTTCTTCCCGTTGAATTGCCCGGAACGCCTCTTCACTTCGGCCAGTAGGGACTCCGGAAATTGCGCCGCCATCTCCTCTGCCATCCGAATCAGCGCCGTGATCGAAGCGTAGGATTCCCAGCAACCACGTCGCCCGCAGGTGCATGGTACGCCCCCGGATACAATGACCATGTGTCCAATCGCATTAGCCGCTGAATTAAAACCGCTGTGAATTTGCCCGCCAAGGATAATCCCCCCGCCAACTCCAGTGCCCAGCGTCACGGTAACCGAGGAGCTTGTTCCTTGGGATGCTCCACAGAGATACTCGCCCAATGCAGCGCAATTGGCGTCGTTGTCGATATAAACTTCCTTGGGTACATAGCTCTGCAGCGTTTTGACTAGCGGGACATGCTCCCAGGCAATATTGTTGGAGTAAATCACTTCTCCCTTTTGCTGATCCAAGATTCCCGGGCAGCCAAGGCCAATCGCCTTAACCTCATCAAGTTGGATTCCAGCTAAGTCCAGAACCGAGTAAATGGAATCCGCGATATCACGCAGCACCTCCGTATAGGGCCGTCCCCCCCTTGTATCAAAACTTACCTTTGAAAGAATGGTCTGATCCTCTCCTACCAGCGCACATGAGACCTTCGTGCCGCCAATATCCACTCCTATCCGCATAGCAAACTTCATCACTCCATTCGTATCCCCGCAATAGGCAGAATTCTTGATGAACTCGGTTTATATAACCTTTAATAAACTGCGACACCTTACAGGAATATCTAATAGTAAATATCTCTTACTAACTGGATTATAAAACCGCTTTCAACGGGATGTCAATACAAAATGGGCAAATTTAAATCATAATATTTTTTCTTTGTTATGGGACGAAAACTTAATCCAAGCGCAATTAATATCCTACACTTACTATTCATCATCCTATTAGTGATACAAATTAGATACTTTTAAAAAACTCTTATGGTACGATCCCGATGTAACTGTGATATAATACGAGTAATATACTTTCGAATTGTAAAGGAATACCTATTCTTACATATGGAGATGGCAGCAATGCGAGGCGTAAATCATCAGAATATGATCGAAACGAATAAGTTTCTCATCCTAAAGACCATTGCTACATGTGGTCCAATATCCAGAATCGAGCTGAGCAAAAAAACGCAGCTAAGTAAAATGACCATCACTTCGCTGATTGCTGATTTTTTGGAGGAGGGCATTGTCCGCGAATGCGGGACAAGCGCTTCAACGTCAGGACGGCGACCGACCTTGTTGGAAGTGGTGCCCGACAGCCTGCTTACGCTGGGCATCAGTGTGGGGCGGGACTATTTACAGGTGGGAATAATCAACCTGACCGGTGCGATCGTTCTGCACAACCAAGTTCCGATCGGGCAATTCACGACGGAGGACAGCTTTATTAGCGGCTTGTTAGCCATGTGCGAGGTCATCCTCCAGAATGTCCCCATCGAGAAGGTCTGGGGCATCGGAATTGCGAGTATCGGCCCGATTAATATGACGGAAGGCGTCATTATCGATCCGCCTGATTTTAATATCGATATCATCCATATCGTTCCCCGGTTAAAGGAACGTTGGAATCTTCCTGTTTATATCGAAAACGATATGGCCGTGTCCGCCCTGGCGGAGATGTATTACGGGGACGGGAATCAGTATAACAACTTCGTGTATGTGGGGGTAACCGCAGGGATCGGCGGAGGAGTAATTCTTGATCAACGCTTATATAGCGGGACGAATGGGCTCGCTTCAATTATTGGCCATATGATTGTGCAGACCGACGGAGAGTTATGCGCTTGCGGGCAACGTGGTTGCTTGGAGGCGATGAGCAGCGTTCGCGCCACCCTCCACTGGGCACATCAGAACGGCGCGCCGCACGATATGGATTGGATGCAGCTTCTGATTAAGGCGGAAGCCGGCGATGCGATCTGTTCCGCTGCATTGGAACGGATGAAGCATTATCTTTTGAGCGGCCTGATCAACATCGTGCATCTATATGACCCGGAATGTATTTTTATCGGAGGCGACTTATGGTTTGCCAAAGACCCGCTGTTTCAATATTTTGAGCAGGAGGTAAATCGCCGGATCATCGCCGCAGGCAACCGCCGCAAAGTCCAGATCGCACGTTCAAAATTCCCGGGAAATGCGTTTTTTATCGGCACCGCCGCCCTCGTCATGGAAAATAACCAAGAGTACCGCAGAGTAAACGGAAATGGATAAGCAAAATCCACGAGGCTGTCGCCTCGTGGATTTTGAATTTCAGTTCCCTATTTTAAATTACTATTTTCAGAAGCTGCGTTATCCATATGAATCACAGCCGTTTGATTGCTCGGCTTTCTTTTTTTAATCAGAACAGCACTTGCAAATGAGCCAATAAGCAATAAGATGGCAATGAATAAATCGACATCTTTCATCCCGGTGTTGAAAGCACTAAAGACAATATTCTTGATATCTCCAAAAGCTGGCATTTGCTTGAATACTTCAGCTTGCTTACTTTCAAAAATTTGTGAGCCAGCAAAAGCTCCCGTTTTGTGAAAAACATCTAGCATTTGATTTTTAAACTCTGCAGGAATATTTTGTACTCCCATCATTTGCTTATCCAAAGAATGGTTATAACCTTCTGTCAAATTAATGCCTAATATTACCACACCAAATGAAATACCTACTTGCCGGAATACATTTAAAATACCGGAAGCCATACCAACATGTTTTGGATCAACAGAGCTCATTGCAGCATTAGAGATTGGAGGATTTACCAAAGCATTACTGATCCCAGCAAGAACAAATCCAGGTATTAAATAACTCCATTCAAAAGGTACTTTCATCATATGACGAAGAACAATCATTCCAATTGCTCCAATCAATAACGCACCGCTAATCAACCAACGGTTCCCAATTTTCCCGGAAATTATACCAGCCATAGGACCTAATATAATCGTAAACCCGCTGATTAATAACATCTTCATTCCTGTTTCAAACGCGGAATAGCCCATATAATTTTGCATAAGAATGGCTAGATATGTGAAACCGCCATATAAACCCGCACCTAAAACAAATGCTGCAATGTTGGCACCATTAAATGAACCATTTTTAAAAATCGACAATTCAATCATAGGATTCTTCACCTTTCTTTCAGCCACAAGAAAAGCAATGAAGAAAACGATTGATAAGCTTAATAAACTTAATATATGCCAATCGATCCACGAATAATTTTCATGCATTTCTTTTTGAATTAGAGCTAATACCATAGTGAAGATCATTGCAGTACTTAAAAGAAATCCGAAAAAATCAATTTTTTCGTTACTATTTCTATTACTTTCCTGGATGAAGAAGATCCCTAATAGGATTGCCAAAATACCAAAAGGTATATTAATCAGGAAAATTGATCGCCAACCCAAACTATCAACTAAAGCCCCGCCAATAAGGGGTCCCCCTGATATAGCTAGACCAACTGCTCCACTCCAAAACCCTAATGCTAATCCTCTTTGTTTGTCAGGAAATGATGATGTCACAATCGTTAACGATAATGACATCATTGCTGCTCCACCAATTCCTTGCAAACCTCGGAAAATGTTCAACCAAAGATGACTACTCGCTAAGCCACTTGTAAGGGAACCTATCACGAAGACGCTTAATCCCAATAGAAACACTTTTTTAAGTCCGATAATATCCCCTAACTTCGAGACTGGCAATAGCATCGCAGCATATACTAAAGTGTAACCATTCAATACCCATTGTAGATTTGAAAAATTGGATGAAAACTTTTTTTGAATTTCTGGCAGCGCTACATTCACAATTGTAATGTCCAACATTGCCATAAATACAGCTAAACTAACTGTGACTAGAATCCACCATTTTCTATTCGACTGTTCCATCCTAAAAACCCCTTCCGTGTTTATGTGCACATAAATGCATATATAGAGCAAAATAAAAAGCACTCTATTATTTTGAATATTAGCAGTGCCGATCCCAATCAATAGTCACTGTGGGATCATCATTTTTTTATATTCATGAGTGCTTTCATATTATGCGCTGTTGCCTCAAACTTATCGGCAATGAACTTTTTATTTGCTTTGTAGTAAATTTCTCGACCTTCTTTCCTTCTCTGAACAATACTATATCTATTCATAAAATCTAGATGACGAGAAATCACCGATCGATTTTGAGGAAAATGTTCTGCTATTTCCCCAACCGTCATTTCACCATTAGCGGAAAGAAATATCAACAATTCACTTC
The DNA here is from genome assembly GCF_000518465.1 of Paenibacillus sp. J14. Classification (NCBI taxonomy): domain Bacteria; kingdom Bacillati; phylum Bacillota; class Bacilli; order Caryophanales; family Paenibacillaceae; genus Paenibacillus; species Paenibacillus sp. J14. The sequence goes on from NZ_JADQ01000009.1 coordinate 29,119, forward strand.
GAACTGGGTCGAAAAGAGCTCTAAAAAATTCAATATCAATATTGTCTTCAATTATTTGCTTACATTTACTTGGATCATAATTGAGTCCCATAATCTCACCGCCTAATTTTTATATATGCATTTGTGCGCAAATGTAAACATATTGAACCTTGAAAAATTTTAACACATGCTGTAAATCATAACCACCCTAATATCCCTCTGCCCAAAATTTTCGATTGCCATATTTATACTTCAAGTTGGCATGCTTCTCGAATATCATCAGTGAACTCTTTCCCTTTAGATATCCCATGAATGACAATACTGAGATTTTGGGTGGGATCGCTACAAGCATATGTACATGATCTGGCATCATGTGCCCTTCTATGATCTCTACTCCTTTGTACTTACACAAATGTTTAAATATTTCGATCAAGTCTTTCCTCACTTGATTATAGATCTCTTTCCGTCTATACTTCGGGGTGAACACGATATGGTATTTGCACATCCACTTCGTGCGAACTAGACTATAGCTCTTGTTTGCCATCTAAGACCGTTCCTTTCTTTAATTGAGCCTGAACATCTCAATTTTATGGGGATGGTCTTGTTGGTCAAACCTTGCTTCCCTCCACCCGCATAGCGGGTGGTTTTTTGTTTCGCACGCTTCGCGTGCTCAACTGGCTAAAGTTGTGTGGTAACTTCATTCTACAGGAAAATTAGGTTATTTTGTTCCTTTTATTATCATTCGACAAAAACGGGGCGTCCGGCGGTCAGTTTTCACTGACTTTCTGGACAGCCCCGTCGGTTTTTGGCTCTCACATCCTTATTGTCTGAATATTTGTTAACGTGAAGACTTCGTTAATTTGTACATATTTTTACTGAATACTAATTTACTAACTTACAGAATACAACTCCTTATGCTGTAGTTTATATATATGCTGACAACTTTTTGCAACAGTATCGTCATGAGTAACTATGACTAGCGTCACTCCTTGTTGATGCAGAGAACTAAATATTTTCAAAATCGATTCTTCGGTTTGTTCATCAAGTGAACCGGTAGGTTCATCTGCCAAAAGCAATAAGGGTCTTTTTACAATAGCACGTCCAATAGCAACCCGTTGACGTTCACCACCAGATAATGTTGAAATTTCTCTCTTTATTGTATACTCAATTTCCAGATCATAAAGAATTTCTTCAACCCTAGCCTTTATTTGATGTTTTGGCATCCCAAGATATTGTAGCGGGAGGGCAATATTTTCAAAAACATTCCTGTCATCAAGCAAATGGAAATTTTGAGTTACAAAGCCAATATTTTTTTTGCGGTACTCGGCTCTTTGGTTTTCTGTTAGTTTTGAGATATCCGTACCATTGAAGAGCATTACACCTTTATCGAAAGGAAGAAGCCCACCTATAATATTTAGTAAAGTTGATTTTCCACAACCACTCTTCCCTTTTATTGCTATTGATTCTCCCTCATGAATTTTTAAATTCAAATCCTCTAAAATATTGACGTATTGGCTTCCGTTCTTATAACATTTAGTGATTCCAGCTAGTTCAATAAGCATTTTGCCCTCTTCCCCCTTCTTCTTCATGATTTATAACGAATGGTGTATACAGAAGCTTATAAGCGGGGACAATGCACGAAATAACGCTCATAGCTATGCTCAGCAGTAACAAAATAAACTGTGTTTTAAGATCACCCAATTTTAAAACTTGATCAATAATAATAAACGCGGATAAATAAGCTGCCAGGAAAACACTTCCAATTTCCAAAAATTGCATTTTGATAAGTTCCATCTTAGTGGCTCCATTTATAAAATGAATAAATAAAAAAGGAAATCTTCTTTTTTGTTGCAAAATGATGATATAGCTAATAATTAACAAATTTAAAAAAATCATAGCGAAAAAGAATGATTGCACCAACGATTTATTTTCTAATAGTGTTGTCAGCAAACCTCGATATTTTAGAAAATGTGGATTCAAACCGATAAAAGAATAGTCGATAGCATTTTGCTTTGCAATCGCATCAATTCTTTGAAACATTTTTTGAGTCTGTACAGTATTATTTTCAGTAACAATAAAACCGTTAATCATGGCAAAATAATTTATTTGTTGAAACAACTCATCTTCCTCTGATTTTGGATTCCCATATTCTCTATATGGAATAATTATGTAATCATCAAGATAAAACTCCGGATTATTATTAAAAAACAACTTACTATTTTCCTTCAAGAACCCAATAACCTTTACTCTTTGTGGTTTATTGTAGTATTTTATGGATATTTCTTCACCTAATTGATAGATCTTTCTATACGAAGAACCTAATAATACTGACATGGTATTGGTAGAATTACTAAAATCGTCCTCGCCCCACATTGTTCCTTCCGACGTATTTAGATGAAAAAAATCAGCAGCTTTTTTATTCATTTGAAATGATTTTACTGCTGTATATACTGTTCCATTAATACTTTCCTGGTGTTTTTCTCCCCCGCTTTCGTAACCTTCAACAAATTTAAGCGGAAGGCCTTTATCTTCCAGTAGAATGTGATGATTAAACATTGCCAAATATTGAAAATCGGTTGAAGTATTTAGCATCGAATAGTAATTTTTTAATTTTATTAAATAGTCCGATTGACTATTAAAATCTTGATACTTTTCCCCATCATAATAATTGTCCAGTAATTGATAGACCGCCTTTCCTTCATATATTTCACCAAGGCTCCTACTTTCATAATCAAGTTGCTGTAGAAAAGCAACAAACGTTCCAAAAAGGATTAAAAAAACTGTGATTTGCAAGTACATGATGAGTACCAAAAATTTATATTTCTTTAGATATAACCTATATTCACTGAGGATCATTCCTGGTTACCTTTCCTTTTGCATGATCATTATAAAAAAATAAGCTCAACAATAGCCAAACACTAAATAAGAAAAGAAATGTCAGCAAAATCATCGAACCCAAATTAAATAAGATGAATGAATCAAAGATATAAATGACAAAAAATGTGGAAATACTTGAAAAAATCACAATTAGCAGTGATTTATTTATAATTTGTTGATATATTTTTCTTTTCGAAACGCCCAAGAGGAACAAAACACGAATGGTTTTCTTTTCTTTTTCATACCAGTATCTTATAAAAGCTGTAATAGTGAATAATATAAGAATGCACATTTCAACGAATAACAAAAAATTAAAAAATGATACTTCTGCTGTTCTAGTTACACCTTTCTGTGTACTTTCAATCTGAGATATAAGGGGGTTTTTGCTTACAACTTTTTCAACTAACTCTTCAACTGTAGATTCGTTATCGCCATCCACAATAATTCTAGTATTTTTAGGGATATTCGGAAGTTCAGGATTAATAAGTAATACTAAATAATCTATCGAACTTGCAAATGAAGCCCCCATAAAACCGGTGACTTCATATTCTACTCCTTGAAAAGTAATATATTTATTTCCTCCGCGTTCATATACTTGTTTTCTCATTTCATTGCCAACCACTGCCTTGCGGCCTTGGTCTGTTTCTAAGAAATAATGCCCCGATCTTATTGGAGGAGACCATTCCCCTGAATTTTTCAATAACGCTCGATAGGTGCTATTATATTCTGCGAAAATTCTGCAATCGGAATCCGACAATTCCTTTAACCACCGATCATCACCTTGATTAATAAGAACTTTATGATGATTAGTATATAGTTCATTAGAAATTTCATTAAACTCTTCTTGCTTATGTAAATAAGTTTGAAAGATACAGAAGAATAAAAATAGACCGGTCAAAACAATGTAAAGAACTGCATCTTTCTTTCTTAGCGTAATCAATTCATTTTCCTCATTTCATTTGGGTTAAAGAGTGAAAGGTTACTTAATCCGAATCCATAGATTGAGTAACCTTTTCACTATATTAATCCTACTTATGTCCCAATATGAGTTAAGCTTAATGTCCCCAGTACGTTCTGGCCTCAGTATTTTCAAATATACCTGGTGCATACCATGGAGATTGTGCCTCTGTATATCCAGTTCCCCATTGTCTACCACTAGTTGTTCTCACATTTCCTTTGTTATCTTCCATCCTTGCAGTTGTATAATGGTATGTATCCTTCCAAATAGTGTAACCATAAGCTGCGTAAAATACAGTCTCACCATGATCTTCTGTTTTTGTACGACGTTCACCATAATGTTTATCGGGACTATCACTTGCGAAAATACCTACGCCAGTTGATCTAGCTTGATTAATATAATAGCCTCCTGATTCACTCCATCCACCCGATGCTTTTAGCGCTGTATCGGCAAATCCAGGCACAGCAGTTGCAAGAAGAGTCAATGGCATTTTTGTAAATATAATATATATTTTGATTGATAGAGTAGCGTGGCGGATACCCGCCACCTTAAGCAAATTGTGAGCCAAAGCCACAATCCCAAACTCCGTGTGAACCTTCTTTAGCCCTCGCCGTATAGTGAGCAAACAACTGCTCATCCGGGATGGCTTCAATCATCTCATCAATCACGCCGAGCTACGCCTTTTGTAGATTGTTGTGTGGTAACTTCATTCTACAGGAAAATTAGGTTATTTTGTTCCTTTTTTTAACATTTAACAAAACAGGGCGTCCAGAGGTCAATTTTCACTGACTTTCTGGACAGCCCCATTTTGTTTTCATGCCCTCTGTCCCGCGAAGCTTACGCCTCACGGCCTTATACGTACTTATTCCTGATCAAAATAAACGATCTTCCCTGTTTCCGCGGATTGATAGACCGCCTCCAAAATCTGAGATACGATCATGGCCTCCCTCGGTTTCACGAGAGGCTCCGTGTCGCTGACAATGCTGTGAATCCATTGTTTGGCTTCATACTCGAAATCGGTCAACTTCTCCCCGCGGAACAGTTCTCTTGCGTTAGGATCGACATCGATTTCATTCACGAACAAGCTTCCGTCTCTCTCGCCGTTGATCCGCAGCTTACGGTTATTAAAATCCGCCCCGCCCTTCGTGCCGCACAGTAGATTGCCCGCGTCATCTGCAATATTCAAGGCCCAGCTCGTTTCAATGATAACCGTAGCTCCATTTTTGAATTTCACGTAGCCAAACGCGGAGTCTTCGACTTCGAACTCATTCGGATCCCAAGAGCCCCATTCGTTTGCGGCATTTTCGGTGTATTTCAGCTTGTGGAACACACTGCCGACGACGCTTTCCGGTTCATAATTATCCATTAACCAGAGGATCAAGTCCAGGGAATGGGTTCCGATATCGATCATCGGGCCGCCGCCTTGCTTCTCTTTATCCAAGAACACGCCCCAGGTCGGTACACCTCTTCTGCGAGTAGCCACCGCTTTGGCGAAATAGATATCTCCCAGTTCGCCATTTTGGATCATCTTCTTGAGCAGTTGGCTCTTGGCGCTGGATCGACTCTGGTAACCGACGGTGAGCTTCTTGCCGGTTCGCAAGTGAGCATCATACATCGCTTTCGCCTCAGCACCCGTGACGGCCATAGGCTTCTCGCACATGACATGTTTGCCGCTTTCGAGCGCATCGATGGAAATCGAGGCATGAGAACTATTGGGGGTTAACACATGTACAACCTCGATCTCTTCCAGCGCCAGCAGATCCTTATAATTCGTGAACACCTTGGCATCCGGCGTACCAAATTTCTTCGCGGCAGCTTCAGCTCTTTCCGGGATCAAGTCGCAAAAGGCTACCATCTGCACATTGTCCACCTTCGCTAAACTCGGCATATGTTTATCATTGGCAATAAGTCCGCAACCGATGATCCCTACTTTTACCGTTCTCATCCGTTCCCCTCCTCCGCGCTACTTGAACTCCACCGTTCGATTTTTCTTGTGGGCGATATAGGCCGCCTCCAGAAGCTCTGTTAATTTCGTTCCATCTTCCAGTCCGAACGGCATCGGCTTATCCTCAAGCAAGGCATCCACCCATTGAACGATCGGGAGCGGCTGCGCTGCAGGGAGCTGTGTTGGCGATATCCATCCGGAGAAGGGGGAATCGAACTGCTTCGAAATGACTTTTACGTTCGAATCCGAGATGATCAACGTGCCTTCCGTACCGTAAATTTCAAGCGCAGAAGGAGTTCGATACGTCACCAAGCTGGTTTCGACCAGGGCAACTGCATTGTTGGCAAACTCAATGGAGCATTGTGCATTATCTTCCACGGCGCGCTGAGTGAAGTAATGGAACATGGAGGTGATCCGTTTCGGCTTCCCTAAGTACCAGCTGGCGAGATACATGGGGTGACACCCTAAATCCATCATCGCCCCGCCGCCGGCTTGCTTCTCATCATACCAGTACTCCGGAAGCCAATTGTTTAATGCCCCGTCATGCCCGTTCCGAATGCGCAGAAGCGTCACATCCCCTAAGATTCCGTCATCGATCAGCTGCTTCGCGAACAATTCCTGCGGTCTCGTGCGGGCCGGGAAGGAGATACAGAACTTAACGCCGGCCTCACGTACCGCTGCCGATATTCGGTCACATTCCTCCGTGGTCAGCGCCATCGCTTTCTCGGTGAAAATATGCTTGCCGGCTTGCGCCGCAGCCACCATGACGTCAGCGTGCATGCTTGTAGGGGCATCCACCACTACCCCATCCACATCTTCCCGCCGCAAAAGAGTGTCCAGATCTGCCTCAAAGTCCGCACCTAATCGAGTCGCCCATTCTCTGCCGCGTTCAGGTTCTTCGTCCCAGACCGCGGTGATTCTCACATCCCCATGGGATTGCAACATTCTGGCATAATCCTCTGCATGCACATGCCATTTACTTAACATCGCCACGTTTAACATCTTCGTTCCCTCCTTCATCTTCAGGATGAGTAGGGGTTAGAACCCTACATCATCCCGCTCTGCCGCTTTTTGCGCCACAAACGCCGCCATTTCCTCTACGCCTGCATCTCGGAATTTCTCTTGAGTTTTATGCAGTATATTTAGAGCTTCTTGATCCGACGAGGCAAATAGGGCTTTCTTAAATTCATCGTCAAAATTCAAGCTGCTGGTCTTATTGATAAACTCGTCATACTTCGGCCATTCTCTCGCGAGGTAACTCGCGCTGACCTTGTCGATGATCTTGATTGGCATTCTGGCCGAGAAGCTCTCCTCCAGCTTTTGCCACTGCGTTTTTTGGTCTTCTGGTATCGGCCAAGTGACGGAATCAGAGAAGGCGCCAATGAATCGTCCCGGAAGGAAATTAAGCCCTGCGTCTCTCTTCAAATCCGGGTTCTCATCAAATTGCTTCTTCACGTCCGGAATCCATTGCGGAATTCCATTTTCCAGCGTGTAGTGCGTACCTTCAATACCGTAGTAGGCAAGCAAGCGTCCTTCCTCACTGTTAACGTAATCAATGTAACGCAATGCTGCATCAGGGTCCTTGATGTTCGCGCTTAAGAACAGGACAGGGAAGCCGGAACGTCCCGGTTTCTCTACTTGCGTCCGAATTTCACCGCGCTTATTCTTCATCGGGCCAAGCAGCTCGTATTGCATTTCCGGATTCGTCTTATACAGCGTCTTAGACAACTCCGCTAACATCGGTTGTGCACCGAATACAGCGAGCTTACCTGTCGTCAGCTTTTCGTTCGCCGTTGTGCTCGTATTACTGAAGGCTTCAAGGTCAAACAACCCTTCGTTCAGCAACTTTCTCATGTAGAGCAGCCGTTCTTCATGATCCTTGGATTGCGTCCAGTGGATCAGCTTCCCGTCTTCTTCACGGTAGTCGGAAATGTTGTAATCGGACCAACCGGCAAGGAATTGGCCATAATCCCAGCCATTCCACATCGTACCTGCCGGAATGACCGGTTTGCCGGCAATATCCTTAAAGCCGCCGTCTCTGATTTTAACCAGTAAATCATACAGCTCTTCTTGCGTGTCGATCTCCTCGGCTTTGACATTCAGCGCCTTCAGAATATCTCCCCGGGCAAAAAGGCCGTAGTTCCAGTTATGAATGCTCTCAGGGGTTCCGTCTGGAGTTTCGGTAGGAATGAGATAGGTTTTTCCTTCAAAATCCGGGTTGTTCAGATCGAACTCGTTAAAGTCTTTAGCGATCCCGGTTGTCACGAGTCTTTTTACATTCGGATACTTATCCAGATAAGGTGTTAAGTCCAGAATCTGGCCTTCCATGGCCGCTTTCTTGATAACTTGTCCTTCTCCCCCGGTCGTTGACCAGAATGGAGCATTCACGATATCCGGAACCGTACCGGAAGCGAAGATGGTGTTCAATTTCTCTACTTCGCTGGTCGTAATCGATTCCATCTTTAAAGTGACCCCGGTTTTTTCCCGGATTTTTTGAGCTACGGGATTATTCTCCTGATCTTGCGGGAAAGCACCTCCGCCGCCGTTCCAGGTGCTGAGGTACGTTAAGGTGACAGGCTTAAATTGTTCGGCACCCGTCTCACTCACGTTCCCCGGTTCATTCGAACCCGAGTTAACCGTGCTCGCCTCCTTAGTCCCGCCTGACCCTGCGCATGCTGTCAGCAGGATAGCGATCAGTGTGATGATAAAACCGCTCCTCAACCCGTTCTTGCTCATACTCTACTCCCCTTTCAATGAACATTTTTTATATAAAAGGCTTCACCTTTTATACCAACTACTCCTTAAGCGAACCAACCAATACGCCTTTTACGAAATACTTCTGAAGAAACGGATAGACACAAATGATTGGTGTGGTAATGATGATGACGAACGTCATCCGCAAGGCTTCCGGGGTCACTCCTCGCAGCTCCAGCTGGGATTCGGTCATGTTCTGAATCGCAGAACCGCTGTTCCCCGACGACGAAGTCATCGACTGGAAGGAAGCTTCACTAATCATTTTGTTTAGAAAGGTCGCTGCAGGGTGTAATTTTTCATTTTGGATAAAAAACTGCCCCGTGAACCAGTCGTTCCACACCCCGACCCCAACAAACAAGGCAATGGTCGCCAGTACCGGCATCGAGAGCGGCAGGATGATTCTGGCGAATACGGATAATTCGCTGGCACCATCAATCCGGGCCGACTCGGACAAAGCTTCAGGAATTCCGTCAAAGAAGGTTTTCATAATAATCGCGTTAAAGAAGCTGTAAAGGGAAGGCAGCACCAATACCCAAAACGTGTTGAGAATGTGGATTTGCCGGAACAGAATAAAGGTCGGGATCAAGCCCCCGCTGAACAATGTGGTGAAGAAAAAGAAGAAGACGATATACTTTCGGCCGGGCAAGCCTTTCCGTGACAGCGCGTAGGCCAGCAAAGCCGTCAATAATACCGAACCAACCGTTACAATCACGGTTCGGGCGATCGATACATAAAACGAATTTAAGATCAATGGATTGGTAAACGCTTTTGCATAATTCTCTAAAGTAAAGACTCTCGGAAAAAAGTAGATTCCGCCCTTCATCGCGTCGTAGCCGTCATTAAACGAAAGGGCAAGGAAATAGATAAAGGGATACAGCGCCGTGGCGCAAAATATAAACAACACCGAATAGTTAAGCACCATGTAAATTCGGTCCGCCGACGTCAGCCTTTTCGCCCCCATGCGCACAACCTCCTCATGCTTGCCGTTGGCTTATTACCATAGCGATACCTCGCTCACTTTTCGGGAGATATAGTTGACAAGCACAATGAGCCCAAGTGAGATCGCTGATTTGAATAAACCGATGGCAGTAGAATAAGCTAATTGCCCTTGCTGGAGTCCTGTCTTCAGCACATAAGTGTCTAATATCTCCGACACGCTTAAGGTCGCCGGGGTTTGCATCAGCCAAATCTGGTCAAAGCCTGCGTTCAGAATGCCGCTGAGCGAGAAAATGAGCAGGATCGCGATCGTTGGCGTCAAGCTGGGAAGCGTAATTTTAAACAGCTTACTCCACCTTCCGGCCCCATCGATTTCCGCCGCCTCATACAAATGAGGATCGATGTTCGTTAACGCAGCCAAGTAAATGATCGATCCCCAGCCGACCCCTTTCCAGATGTCGGATATGACGACCAACGGATAGAACAATTCCGGCTTACCCATAAAGAAGATCGGTTCCAACCCCATTTGATACCGGATGTCATTAATCAGCCCGACGTTCGGGGACAGAATTTTTTGCAGCAAAGTCACAACAACAACCCATGAAACGAAGTGCGGCAAATAAGAAATCGTTTGGAACACTCTTTTGAGCCTCCCATGCATCACCGCGTTGAGCATCAAAGCCAGAATCAACGGCGCCGGAAATCCGAAAATCAGCTTGAGCGCGCTGATCGACAAGGTATTGCGGAGGACATCATAAAAGCTGGAATCGTTAAGGAACTGTTCGAAATACTTAAAGCCAGCCCATGGGCTCCCTAATATGCCCAGATTGTATTTGAAATCTTTGAACGCTATTAAAATGCCGTACATCGGATAATAGGCAAAAATCAAATACCAAATGATCGCCGGAAGCAAAAACAAGTAGATATGCCGGAAATACCAAATTTTGCGTAATTTACTGGATCCCATGCTGTGTTCACCTCCTAAAGCTTCGTTGGATGGATTCTAGTGACTTGTACTCCTAAGCTGCTAACTTTGCGATAGACTCCCCCCTTAGTTGCAAGCGTTTTCTTTCTATGTGTTAATAATATTCGATATAAATGAATATATTCAATATGCTATAAGAAAAATTCCAAGATATTTTTTGTAAAACCAACCTACAAGGCTTAAAATGTGTAAATTTCTAGGAATTAAATGGCGTTTATATTCATTTTTGTGGAACATTTTATTTGACATATTAAATATACGTAATAAGTTTTGAATGTAGAAAAAAGCCTAAGCTTGTCAGCTTAGGTTGAAGTAATTCCAATATACAAATTGATGTAAACTAATGAAAAATGGATCTTTAAATGATTCATGGAGACAACGAGCTAAAGTGTTAGAGAAGCTATTAAAATTAAGATTTAACGATTATCATGAATTCGTGCTCTTGTTTGTCAGACTCAGTTGCTTCATAATAATGTCATAATGTCATAAGTTTTAAATCGTCTCCGTAAAAACCGTTTTTTTCTGACCTAAAATGACAATAGCGGCCCCTGCAGGTCTATTATTTTATCTCCAACCTTTGTCACATGTGGGTAGGGTGAATGTACGTGGTAAAGAAATCAGATGACAAAGCCTCCTAAAATAAGCAATCACATATTTTAGGAGGCTTTTCCAAATGAAAACAAAGTCAAAACAAAATGAATCTGTACAAAATAGGGTGTCCACAAAATTATTCATGATGGTCCTTGTCTTGTCTTCCCTATTGGCAGCCATCACGGTGGATATGGTGAACCCTGTTCTTGGTCTCATTAGCGAATCCTTACAAGCTTCGACAGTTCAAGTGAGTTGGGTAGTGACTGGAATTACACTTCTACTTGCTATTGGTATTCCTCTATACGGACGAATGTCGGATTTTATTGAACTCAAAAAGCTGTACACTTTTGCCACTTTTGTATTGAGCATTGGAAGTTTGATCTGCGTTCTTGCTCCTAGCCTGCCCGTATTAGTACTCGGCCGGATGGTTCAAGGAGCTGGAATGTCTGCCATACCGGTCTTATCTGTTGTGGCGGTTTCGAAGTTTTTTGCAGAAGGGAAACGCGGCACCGCACTAGGAGTCATTGCGGGATGTATTGGTATAGGAACAGCCTTAGGACCGATCTTCGGCGGCGTTGTCGGCCAAACATGGGGATGGCCTGCTTTATTCTGGATAACCTTTATCCTCTCACTCTTCACTGTAGTCGGGTCTATTTTTGCTCTGCCAGGAAATAAACCGATAACTGCAGATGAAGCCGGGCGAGGATTTGATTTGGCAGGTGGTGCTCTGTTAGGTCTTGCCGTGGGACTATTCCTTTTGGGGGTAACGCAAGGGGAAAGCAACGGCTTTACCTCATTGTCTACATTAGGAAGTCTTTTGGGTTCCCTTATTTCCATGATTGGATTCATTTGGCGTATTGGTGTGGCAAGAAATCCATTCGTACGACCGGACTTATTCAAAAATAAATTCTATGTGAGCTCCGTGGTTGTAGCATTTTTATCTGCGTTTTCCTATTTTGCGGTCCTTGTATACGTACCGTTGCTTAATTTGGAAGTTAACCAACTCACTCCTGGTGAAGCAGGTTTAACACTTTTACCAGGTGGCGCGGCTGTTGCACTCCTTTCGCCATGGGTTGGCCGAATATCGGATCGTGTTGGGACCAAATCGCTTATTTTCACTGGACTAATCGTGATGGGAAGTTCTACTTTTTTCTTGTCGACATTTGCCTCAGGGGCATCCCCCATTATGAGTTCAGTGGGAGTCATGGGGGCGGGAATAGCTTTTGCTTTAGTTAATTCACCCGCTACGAATTCTGCTGTAAAAGTTCTTCAGAAGGATATGATTGGAGTCGGTATGGGATTCTTTCAGGGGGCACTGTATCTTGGGGCAGGAGCAGGAGCTAGCCTCGTTGGAGCATTTCTGCATGCACGGAGAGATGCTAACTTTCCGTTAAACCCAATGTATCGTTTAGATGTCGTAAACTACTCCGATTCATTTCTGGTGGTTACCATTGCAGTGATCGTCGCATTAATCGCAAGTATCGGATTAAAGAATGATAAACAGGGTAGCAGATTAGTCAAACCTACGAAATGACTAATGGATTGCCGAAATCGACAGACTCACCCACGACAGCCTGCCTTATTGGCATAGCCGATTCATGCTTCAATATAGAGCGGCTACCTCAGAAGGTCATTAACTTTGACCTGAGAGGTAGCCTCTTTAGGATAGAGAATCCATTAAATGCCCATGCCTTCTATCAGCGCTCCCCAGTCAATCCCATCCGTCCATTTTAGCGCCAACGGCAGGTCTTCGCTTGTCCAATTAAACACAAACGACGTTCCTTCACCGCCCACCTGGTGGTCTTTCCCCCCATAAATTTGCAGAAAATATTGCTGTCCGCGAACGTTTGCTTCGGTTGATAAGATGACATATTCAGGCGTATATATAACGGTATACTCGTGACCGTTATATATCTTTTTTGATTCGCTTATGTTTTGCCCTTCGAAGTCGAATTTCGTTTTGCTTATCGATATAGAGACGCCTCTTCCATGATCGTCTTTGTAGATCAGTCCCAATCCCTCGATATCTTCCGTCGTGATTTCTGATTTATATTTATAAACTTTGTTTAATTCTGTGCCATTAAATTCGTTGGTCTCCGTATTGGGAAACGTTAAGTTGACAATGGCGGAGCCAAAAGCATATTCACCAATCTTCGCAGGCAACATCAAGCCCACCACAGCTTGTTCCGCAGAACTTTTATCTGTGAATGTTTCATTCGATCCAATCACCAACAGCGGCTGTTCATCCGGACCTATCAGCTTGTATTCTCCCAATCGCAAACTCTCACGCTCTTTTTCAGCTTGTTCTAGCAGCTCACTCATGGTTGCCTGTTGTTCAGACGTGAGTGGAGAGATTTGCGATTGAACAGTTTGATCACCATGAACAAACTCAGGAGAATCCCCTTGTTCCAGAATAAAATTGGATAAGACCTCGACATATTGATCAAGCAGCTTGAAATCGAGATGATCCGGGGTATCGTCAGTTGTATGGAAACCTTGGATATTTTCCTGTGTAATGGTGACTGCTTCAAAACCAGATTCCAAAAATGAAAGATGATCACTCCCACCATAGGTTCCTTCGGTTGTTGACGATATCCCCCGTTTCGTCATGTAAGTGTTTAAAGCGGAAAGCAAAGGGCTCGATGGGTTCCCGACCAATAGCATTCTGTTGCCATTCTTAAGTCCCAAACAGTCAATATTAATGTTATACACATGATCATATTTATCACTTAACTGCTTGACGAATGCTTTACTTCCCTGCATTCCGGATTCTTCTCCGTTAAAGGCCGCAAAAATGAGGTCGCTTTCGAATTCTGCCGCGGATACAGTACTTAATATAGATGCTAGCTGCAGCAAGGCACTAACCCCGGAGGCATTGTCCAAACTCCCTTGATAAATCGTTTTATCCTTCCCTGTTCCTACCCAACCCACATGGTCAAAATGTGCCGACAAGACGATGGCATGCCGATGTTCCTCACTCTGTGTTCCCGGAAGATATCCTACAACATTGGATGCGGTAATTTCTTCAGCATGTAATTTCATTCCGATTTCAACATTTCGAACTTCCTTACGATGATGATTTAGCCAATCTGCCGTATCAGGACTGATCTGTAAAACCGGAACACCATCCGATGGTTCAGGCAGGAGCTTCATAAAAGTATCACTTCGTTTTAAGATTGCCAGAGGTTTGTGTTCATAGGCTTGAGAGAGTTTAGCGCTGTCTTCGATTATCGCAATTTTCTGTTCTATATGAGAGTCTTGCAAATCAAAAGAGAGCGGAGAGACAGTATGAAACCGTTCATTGACTCTTTGCTCCATAAAGTCCTTGCCGTAAGTTAATCTCCTTACTGATCCATCCTCTAAATGAAAGTTTAGCGTGAATTCCTGCTTATCCGGTTGAAACATCGTATGGGAATAACTCTGTAAATAGCTATCTGAAAATAAAGGCTTTAGACCCAGGCTTTTGAAATGATTTTCGATCAAGCTTTGTGCTTTCAAATTTCCATCCGTTCCCGTCAACCTTCCCAAAAGCTTTGGGGATGATAGTTCCTTGACTGTAGTTTCTACCCCGAATTCTTCCGTCGCAGGGGATGCGTAAAAGCATCCACTTAATAAAAGAGCGATTGCTAGCAAAATGAGAACAATGATTGCTGACAAATTTATGGACGACGTGTTTCTCACAAACGTTAACCTCCGATTTTTATTGTTATTCAGATTATACCATTAATTTCTTTTTTTGTAAGTTTATATTTACAAATAAATGTAAATAAGTGATAATATAGTTGGGAGGAGGTGAAATTTATGAGAAATTTTGCCATTTTATTTTTTTCTACTTTCTTTCTACTAGTAGGATTTGCCGGCTCAGTTTCGGCAGAGGAGCAAGCGATTACACCTATTCAAATTCAATCATCCGCTCAATCCTTGAATCCAGAAATGACCATTCAACCACAAGCATTACCCTGTGATTACTACGCTGACGGTCAACAAAAGAGATCATTTATTGCAAATCCTTATTTTTTATACTTTGAAAGTTCTTCAGAAATTGATTTCTTTCCTTGTGATTAGAAAAAGCCATAGAGTACCTGAAAAACAGTTGGTGTCTGTGTTCTCCATGGCAAATCCAATTAAGTAGAACAGAGTCGATCATTCGGTTAGCATCATTAATTTCAGAATGCTGCTAACTTCGTTTAGCAAATTCAATGTTCGCGTCAGTTCGAAGGTTATGCAATCTAAATCGCCATTGATCATTGTTCTTCCTGCTGCCGAATCCAGTTGAGTTCGACTTGTGCTGTCGCTTTGCCTCTAGCCTCCGAAAAGCTCTCACCCCTCAAGAATGGCACTTCTCCCCATACTATCTGCCCGTTTGGAATCCTTTGAGTGATGCAATTAGTATCTAGTTGAGGGAAGGTAAACTACTTCTGAACAGACCTTGGATACAGCCGCTCAACTCATGACTTCTCGAGGCCTCCGTACATCTTTTCGGCCAACTCTGGATCATCATAGATTGCGATCTTAGAATCTATAAGTTCCAGGTTTTTCTTTAGTTCTTCCATTTGCTTTACGACTTGTTTGCGATGCTCAATGAGCATTGCTTTTCTTTCGTCGATTGTTCGCATGCCCTCCATACACCAATCCGCGTATTTCTTGATTTCTTTAATTTGCATTCCTGTATCCTTCAAACAGCAAACCATCTTCACCCAATTGAGATCCGCTTCGCTAAATACCCGGTTACCGGATTTGGTTCTCCCTATAAATGGCATTAGACCTTCTTTGTCATAGTAACGGAGCGTATGGGTAGACAGGCCAAATTTATTAGCAACTTCATGAATGGTGTAATTCAAAAAAATTCCTCCTTGACTTAGAGTTAACTCGAACCAATATACTCACTATAGACCACGAGCAATAAGATAACAAGTGGGACAAAATAAAACCAATCCAAAGGAGAATACATTATGAATTCAACACAGAAGATCGCACTCGTTACGGGCGGCAGCAGAGGCCTAGGAAGAAATACTGCATTGGCTCTCTCCCGCAAGGGAATTGACGTCATCATTACTTATCATACGAAGAAGGAAGAAGCTGAAAAAGTCGTTAAAGAGATTGAATACAATGGCCAAAAAGCTGCAGCATTACAATTGGATGCCGGGAATGTTTCCTCTTTCGATACATTTGTATCGCAGTTGTCCACTTTGCTAAAAGAAAAATGGGATCGCGAGCAATTCAATATTCTTGTTAACAATGCAGGTTTTGGAGTTCATGCTCCAATTATGGAAACGACGGAGGAGCAATTCGACAATCTGATGAACGTGCAAGTCAAAGGCGTATTTTTCCTTTCCCAAAAGTTGTTCCCGCTCATTTCCGATAATGGAAGAGTCATCAATATTTCAACGGGCTTAACACGTTTTGTTATTGATGGGTTTGGGGCTTACTCAGCCATGAAGGGTGCAATTGAAGTTCTCACGAAATATATGGCCAAAGAATGGGGTAAACGGGGGATT
Source organism: Paenibacillus sp. J14 (assembly GCF_000518465.1). Classification (NCBI taxonomy): domain Bacteria; kingdom Bacillati; phylum Bacillota; class Bacilli; order Caryophanales; family Paenibacillaceae; genus Paenibacillus; species Paenibacillus sp. J14. The sequence continues at coordinate 45,642 of NZ_JADQ01000009.1, forward strand.
CGAGTCAATGTTGTAGCTCCAGGAGCCATTGCAACCGATTTTGGAGGAGGTGCGGTGCGAGATAATGAGCACATGCGCGAATTTATTGCTTCTCAAAACTTATTTTGACCGATGATTTCCATGATATCCATTGAAATATTGGAATAGTCCCTCTCATCTGTACCAATAATGTTAATGTTTAACGTTATAAGAAATGGGGTTCAGTTATGGATCGTGTGCCTCCGATGTGGAAGGAATTATATTTTTCAACAGATTTCAAATGTTATGAGCACATGATTGGCGGGCAATCGTATTATGTAGGTTATATCAAGTCGATCGTAGATTCAAAAGTACTAAATGAACATATTATGGATACCCTGGTCCACATCAAATCCGAGCTGACATTGGAGCAGCTTCTACCAATCATGCCTGTTGCGGATAAGAAGCTCACCTCCGATATGGAGTCCATTCGCTCTAATCTGTTAAGGGGATATGTGGCTATTCAGTGCGGACTCGAGGCTCACCAATGTCTTCTTGTTCATGCCACCGCCGACAAAGGGCGTCAAGTTACCGTAACCGAAGTAGAATCGACAGTGGAGGGCTCCAAGGAAGCGCTGGTTGAATCCTTGGATACCAATATCAACATTGTGCGCAAGCGTCTTCCCGTCCCTGACCTGCGTATTGTCGAACTAAAGATTGGCAATATGTCTAAATCGAGAGTGGCCATCTGTTATATGGAAGGGGTTGCCAACCAACAAAATATCGAAACGATCAAACAGCGTATTGAGGATATAGAGTTTAAAGTTATCCCGGATATTACGATCCTCCAACAAATGATTGAAGACAATTCGAAATCGATTTTCCCCCAGCTGCTCGGAACGGAGCGTCCTGACCGAATTTCTTGGGCGATATCGGTTGGTCAAATCTGTATTATGCTCGATGGCTCCCCTACCGCGTTACTGGGACCAGCTAATATAGGTTTGTTTTTTGTCTCCTACGAAGATTATTTCTTGCCTTGGATCGTAGGTTCTGCCTTAAGATTGCTTCGGATCGTATCCATCGTCTTTTCCATATTTGCTTCTTCTCTATATGTAGCGATTGTCACCCATCACAGCCAAAGCATCTCGAGTTTGTATTTACCCACGATCATCACGTCGAGAATGAATGTTCCGTTCTTGCCTGTTGTAGAGGTTCTGTTGATGGAGCTTGTGATCGAGCTGCTCCGGGAATCCGGATCTAGACTGCCGACCAAGATCGGGCAGACGATCAGTATCGTTGGGGGCCTTGTACTCAGTACTGCCGCTGTGGAAGGGGCATTAACAAGCAATATTTTGCTGATTATCGTTGCCTCGTCGGCGATGGCGTCATTTACGATTCCCGTTTTTCGGATGAGCACCACGATCAGGCTATTACGTTTTCCGTTTATTATTGCAGCTCACTTATGGGGAGTGCTCGGCATAGCCATTTGCACCCTATTCCTTATAACCCACTTGATCAGGCTGACATCACTTGGAATGCCTTATCTAGCCCCTTTCTACCCATGGCGTTCGAAGGATCATTTCGATACGCTCATAAGGCTGCAATTCGACAAGATGGGTCGTCCCCCATCCTACTTCCGTACACCAAAAGTAAACAATAGAGGGAATAAGTCCCAAAATCCGATGGATACGGACGATTATTGAACAGAGGAGGTACATGTCATGGAGTCGCCACCCATACAGGATCGCTTCAAGGTATCGGATTTCTATGTCATGGTATTGATCCATTCCTCTCAGTATGGGCTTAGCTACCTGTCCATGCCTACCCCGGCTATTCAATGGGCCGGACAAGATGTATGGATATCGGTTCTAATAAGCGCGATAAGCGTTCATCTTATTATTTTCCTGATGTATAGAATATTGACCCGACGCAACGCTGACTTAATCCAAATTCATCAGCAATTGCTTGGGAAATGGACAGGACATGTATTCAACCTCCTGTTTCTTTGTTATTTCATGGTAACAGCCGCATTCCAAGTGAGCTCGTATATTAAACTCGTTCAAGCCTGGCTGTTTCCTGAAATTAGCGGATGGGTACTCGGCTTCGTGATTTTCCTGCTGGTTTATTACATTGTTTCCGGCGGCATCCGCACCATTGCAGGGATCTGCGCCTTCACCCTGACGACCCAAGTTTTGGTGCTTACACTCGTATTCTCAGCACCCTATTTTCATTTTCGCAATCTGACTCCCATTTTTGAACATACAGTGGCAGAGCTTATCAAAGCATCCAAACCTATCACGTTCTCCTATATGGGCTTTGAATTGTTATTTTTTTATTACATATTCGTCAAAAATGCTCCAAAGTCTCAAAGATGGGCCCATGCCGGAAACGCTGCGACGACGGTTACCTACTTGTTATCGATGTTTCTCTCCATTCTGCTCTTCAAGCCTGAACAGCTGGCTAAGGAAATATGGCCTGTCATGACAAAATTTAAATTCGTACAACTCCCTTTTCTCGAACGGTTCGAGTTTATGGGGGCAGCCATCCATGTTTTCCGGGTTATGCCGATCGTCTGTTTATGTCTATGGTCGGCGGCCAGAATTCTGAAATCGGTAAGCAACATGAAACAGAAACATGCTGTACCGGTCATCCTGATTATCGTACTTGCCATTTTTTGTATCATATCGAGCGATGAGATCATGGAGAAGATTCAAACTATATTATCCAACTTCAGCTTATATCTGCTGTATGGATATATTCCTCTCCTATATATCCTGCATCTCATCCGGTCAAAGGCAGGGAAAGTATCATGAGCAAGTTCATTCCGATATTTTTGTGCTGCTTATTGATGAACGCATGTGTGGATCAAGAGATTGTGGATCGAATCGCCTTACCGCTGACAGGCGGGGTGGATTTTGTCGATAATAATGAAATCGAACTGACCTTCGCGTTCCCATCTTTCAGCCCTGGAAATATAGAAACGGTATCGGATCAAGTGATCACGCTTGCAGGTCCTACCAAGGCAGAGATTACTGAGAAGATGCAAAGGAAAATCAATCGACGCATCTATCCCTCGAAAACTACGGTGTTCTTGTATGGAAAGGAAGTGGCAACACAGGGCCTGGAAAAAGATCTGGATGTGATATTGCGGGATGGCAGATCGACTCGAAAAATGCATCTAGCGGTAGTCGATGGGACGGCGAAGGAGCTTCTGCATGCAGACTTCAACGGCAAAGAAGTAAAAGGCATGTTCCTAGAAAGATTACTTGAGGAGAATATCGAATACGGATACCTTCCGAAGCAAGACATTCATCTATTCGAGTACGCCCTCTTAGGGAGAGGCATAGACCCCTTCCTGCCGTTGATAAAACTTGATGATGATCATAAAGTCACTCTTTGCGGCTTAGCTCTGTTTAAACACGATAAGTATATAACGTCCATTAATGTGAAAGAAATGACGATCTTGAAGCTTCTCCTGGAGGACAAACATAACGGCAGAATCAGTGTCAAGTTGCCAACCGGAACGATTATCACCGTTCAACTAATACGGACTAAGCCGACTTATCACCTCATAAGATCGACGGATAACTTAGAACAGGACGAAGTCCACATTATGCTGAACATGAAGGTCACGGTGTCGGATCTGAATGGTGAGAATTTCTCCTCGCATACGATCGAAGAAGTACGCGAAGCACTCAAGGAAAATTTAGAACGTTCAGGGAATGAACTCATGTGGATGTTCCAACGAAATGAAATTGATCCGCTTGGCATAGGCGACTTTGTCCGGAGCAAGACCCGGCATTGGGAAGAAGACACCTGGAAAGCGCACTATCCCCATTTGAAGCTTCGGACTGTTGCTAATATTCAAGTGGTAGGGGAAGGCATACGAAGATAGGGTTATATAAGTTATACTTCTGACAACAAAAAAAGGGTCAGGCAAAAGTCGCCTGACCTAAAGGTGTTGTTGAATTGCTTAAGAACACTTGCTATAACCGCAGTTGCTGCATGTTTTGCAGCCCTCAATGTTGATCAGCGAGGCCGATCCGCACGATGGGCACAGGTCCCGCGAGGTGGCTGGTGCGCTGCCGTGGTTGTGGCTGCCATGCGAGCCATCTGCTGTATCATGAACGTGTGCTGGCTCTTGGGCAACCGTTGCGGCTACCGGAGCCGGGTCGTGGTCCCCGTATGGGCCGTTTTGTACATGTGTCTCCAACGCTTTGGCGACGGCGTCCGCGATCGATTCTACACGGTTCGGACCAAAGCCGATTGCTCCCGTTCCGCCGATGCCTTTGAGGTGCTTAATCAGCAGTTCAACCTTCTCGCCATGGTCGCCGTAACGCAGGAACAGCGAGCAGACGCGGCCAAGGGCTTCGGCCATCGCGAATACGTCAGAACCCGCTTTCCCTACGTTCAAGAAGATCTCACCTGGAGTCCCGTTCATGTCATTGATTGTGATATAAGCCATGCCAAACGGCGTGTTAATTTTATACGTTGCTCCATGCAGCACTTGCGGGCGTCTCTTGTATTGTTCGCCGGTTTTTGGGCTGCTAGCTTGAACCGAAGCACTTGCCGGTTGTGGAGTTGCCGGTGCACTAGCTTGAGCTGGTGCTTCCTCTTTCTTCTCCTCTTTCTTCTCGGTTTGCAGAACTTGCACGTCGCGGCTGCCGTCACGGTAAATCGTTACGCCTTTGCAGCCCAAGTCGAAGGCTAGTTCATACAGCCGTTTCGTATCTTCAACCGTGAAGTCGGACGGGCAGTTGGCCGTTTTCGAGATCGAGCTGTCCACCCAACGTTGAATGGCTGCTTGTACGCGGATATGATCTTCCGCAGACAAATCCATCGCCGTTACGAAGTAATCCGGCAACGGTTCGCCCGGATGCGCGTCCATCCATTCCTGAGCGATCGGCACGAATTGCTCGTCGAAGCCGAGACGGCTTTGACGGTAATATTTGAAGGCAAAGTACGGTTCGATCCCCGTCGAGGTGCCTACCATCGTCCCCGTGCTGCCCGTTGGCGCTTGGGTAATGATGGTGACGTTGCGAATCCCTTTGGTACGAACTGCTTCGCCAACTTCCGGATACACTTCCGTCATGTTCTTCATAAAGCCGCTTTGCAGGAATTTATCAGCTTCAAATGCCGGGAAGGAGCCTTTCTCTTCTGCGATATCCGCAGAGGCCAAGTAAGCTTCCTTCGCAATGAAGCCATACAATTTATCGAGGAATTCCAGCGATTCCGGGCTGCCGTAACGGATGTTCAGCTTGATCATCAGCTCGGCCAGACCCATCGTTCCGAGGCCGACGCGGCGCTCTTTCTTCTGGTTCTTCTCGTTTTCTTCAAAATGATAAGGCGTCTTGTTGATGACATTGTCCAAGAAGCGAACCGAATAACGCGTAGTTGTCGCCAGTTCATCCCATGCGACATCATGTTTCTCTTCATCGTAGAACTTGGACAAGTTCATCGCCGACAGGTTACATACGCCCCAGCCCGGCAACCCTTGCTCCCCGCACGGATTCGTACAGATGATCGGGTTAAAGTACCAGCTGTTGGACATTTGGTTGTAGTATTCCATGAAGACCACGCCCGGCTCAGCGGATTTCCAAGCCGATTCGATGATCGTATGCCAGATTTCACGCGCCTTGACGGTACGGTAGTGGATGACTTTACGTCCATCAGCTCTCCATTTATCAAGATCGCCGTCCCACACCTCGTTGTAATCCTCATAAGTTGTATCCGGGAATACCAGTTCCCAATCGAGGTCTTCCTTCACAGCTTTCATGAAGGCGTTGCTGACGCAAACCGACAGGTTCGCATTGGTCACTTGGCCCATCGTTTGCTTCACGGTAATGAAGTCCAGCACATCCGGATGCCAGTCATTGATCATCAGCATCAACGCACCGCGACGGCTGCCGCCTTGCTCAATCAGACCAGTGGTGTAGCTAAACAAGCCGCCCCAAGAAACCGCACCGCTGGAAGAGCCGTTCACGCCACGAACGATCGCACGACGCGGACGAAGGGAGCTCAAGTTAATCCCAACACCGCCGCCGCGAGCCATGATCTCGGTCATTTCGGACAGAGTTTCCATAATGCCGCCCCGGCTGTCCTTCGGCGAAGGAATAACGTAACAGTTGAACAAAGTTAACTCATCGCTGGCACCTGCGCCAGCTGCAATCCGTCCGCCCGGAACAAGCTTCCAATCATCCAGAATATAACGGAATTTCTCTTCCCATTCCTTCTGTTTCTCCGGCGTCTCCTCTACCGAAGCCATCGCTTTGGCCAGACGGTCCCACATTTCTTCAGGCGTTTTCTCGATATTGAGGGTCAGCTTCTCGACGTCGGTCTCCACCAGATCTCCCCGGCGGGTCTTCACCGTGACCTTGCGACCGTCACGGGCAACAACCTCCCCTACTTCCTTCGTCGGGAATTTGGGGTCGTCCTTCGTCAGAACAAGTACGACATCGCCTACCTTAGCGTGGCTAGGATCTGCGTCCTTCCAGGCGTACCGGTCCAAGAAGATTTTCTCACTTAGCCCCTCAAGGCGCTGTTTTTGCACAGTTTTCAAAGAAAACACCCTCCTAAAAATTGATTCAGAGTATCCATTAATTAATCGGTCATTCGCCTCGTTTCCTGAAGTGAAAATTAGGCAAAAAAACGAAAAAAAACGCTGTATCAAGCCGGAATCTGCCCACTTGATCACCGCAGCACACACCCTGTAAACGGTAATATCATATGTATGAATCACAATATATTGTGTGCGAATACCATTATACTATACAATATCTCGTTGTCATAGCAGTTCAGAGTGAAATTTTAGGCTTTAATCCGATTTCATCTGGCCCAACCCCCCGTTTCCTTCCATTCTCTCTATTTTTCAGACTCAAAACTATGAAACCGCTTTGTAACCATTTCCAAGAAACCAGGGAAACATCTCCTAAGTTTAATTGAATTTGAATTAACACAATTTTAACAATTGATCGATGCCACTCCGCGAAAAAGGAGTAACCTAGTATATGAGGTTCATAATTTACGAGGAGATGAGTTCAAGTGAAAGCGTTAAGATGGCATGGCGTCAAGGACCTAAGACTGGAGAACATCGAGGAGCCGAAGGCGGAACCGGGTAAAGCGAAAATCAAGGTGGAATGGTGCGGCATTTGCGGCAGTGATCTGCATGAATATGTAGCTGGCCCGATATTCATTCCGCTGGAAACCCACCCGCTCAGCGGAGATAAAGCGCCAATCGTCATGGGACATGAATTTTCCGGACAAGTGGTTGAGGTTGGCGAAGGCGTCACCCGCGTAGCTGTCGGCGATCGCGTTGTCATTGAACCGATTTATGCTTGCGGAACCTGCGAGGCTTGTAAACAAGGGAAATATAATCTTTGCGATAAAATGGGCTTCTTCGGCCTGGCGGGCGGAGGCGGCGGATTCTCCGAATATGCTAATGTACCGGAACAAATGCTGCATAAAATCCCGGATTCAATATCTTTCGAGCAAGGCGCTCTGGTCGAGCCATCCGCTGTAGCTCTTCACGCTGTTCGCTCCAGTAAATTGAAAGTAGGCGATAAAGCCGCTGTGTTTGGCACCGGGCCAATTGGTCTGCTCGTGATCGAAGCGCTGAAGGCTTCAGGCGCATCGGAAATCTATGCAGTCGAGCTGTCCGAGGAACGGAAACAGAAAGCTGCCGAGCTTGGCGCCATTGTCATTGATCCAAAAGAATACGATGCCGTTGAGGAAATTCACAAACGCACTCAAGGCGGTGTGGATGTCGCCTATGAAGTAACCGGAGTTTCTCCTGTGCTCACCCAAGCGATCCAATCCACCAAAATTGGCGGCGAAACGATGATCGTCAGCATTTTCGAGAAGGAAGCTTCCCTCCATCCGCAAAACATCGTCATGAAGGAACGCACCGTGAACGGCATTATCGGCTATCGCGATGTCTTCCCGGCGGTAATCAGCTTGATGGCTCAAGGGTACTTCTCGGCGGACAAGCTGGTGACGAAGCGCATTAAGCTGGACCAAGCCATCGATGAAGGCTTTGAAGGACTCCTCAAAGAGCGGAACCAAATCAAGATCCTGGTGAAAGCAGAGTAAAATAGTACACAGAAATTCGCCGGTCAGGGAGATAATCCCTGACCGGCTTTTTTACATATCAGAAAGTTAGCATCCCGCCTCCCCTCCTGCCCTTCCAAAGTTATGAACTCCTTCCTTTTCGTCCATACTACACCTACGTCTGCAATTTAAGCACAAGAGCTGCCTGATTCGGATTTCTTCTCACCGTAATCGAGCTGATAATTACGCACCGAAAGGGAGGTTTTACACTATGAATCCACATCCCTCCGGCCCTTCCCCCCACCCGGCCGCGTCGCCAGACCTGCACGCCCCGATTCCCATCGACTTCGACCGAAGCTGGTTCAACGAACTGGAGACCCGGCATCAAAAGGGCGGCCCCTGGGACGATTGGAAGCTGTTTAACCTTGCCCTTGAGGCCGAAACCGCTTCGCTTGTGACCAGCTTTGAGGAAATGCAGTGCTTAAAGCATCTGAACAATGTCACCCCGCTGCCCCATCAGACGGAAACTGCCCGCAAAGTCTTGTTCGAGATGCGTGGACGGGCCATTTTGGCTGACGAGGTGGGACTGGGGAAGACGATCGAAGCAGGTTTAATTTTAAAAGAATATATCGTGCGCGGATTAGTGAAAAAGGCGTTGATCCTGGTGCCCGCCTCCTTGGTGCTGCAATGGGTTCGGGAGCTGAACCAGAAGTTCGGCATTCCAGCCGTTGCCCAGAAGAAGGAGCATTCCTGGCACAACGACGTAGTGGTCGCGTCCATGGACACGGCAAAGCGCGACCCACATAAGAACATTCTGCTCAACAACGAATACGATCTGGTGATCGTGGACGAAGCCCATAAGTTGAAAAACAAGAAAACGTCAAATTACCAGTTCATGCTGCAGCTGCGAAAAAAATATTGCCTGCTCCTCACCGCCACCCCGGTGCAAAACGACCTCGGCGAGCTGTTCAACTTGATCACGCTCCTGAAGCCGGGACAACTGGGCGGTCAAAGCGAGTTTGCCGCCAATTTCGTCGTTGACAAGCGGCTGCCGAAGAATGAGGAGCAGCTGAAGGATGAGCTGGCCAAGGTCATGATCCGTAACCGGCGCGGCGACGGAGAGTTGGAATTCACCAAGCGGATCGTCCGCAACATCGATGTGGAGTTATCCCCTGAGGAGAAGAATCTGTATGATGGGGTCACTTCCTTTGTCAAAGACCAATATCAGGCCAACGGCGGCGACCTGAACAGCATGCTGTCCCTTGTCACCTTGCAGCGCGAGGTGTGCAGCAGCCGCGACGCCGTATTTGTTACGCTGGTGAACTTGTCGAAGAAGCTCGCTCCAGACTCCCCGATCCGCGACCGGATATGGGATCTCGTCGACCTGATCCGTCAGATCAAGGCCAATAGCAAAGCGGAGAAAGCAATGGAGCTAATCCGCGAGATGAACGACAAGGTGATCGTGTTCACCGAGTATCGGGCGACGCAGGAGTATTTGCTGAAATACTTCCGCGAGCGCGGAATGACGGCGGTGCCGTATCGGGGCGGAATGAATCGCGGCAAAAAAGACTGGATGATGGACCTGTTCCGCGGCCGAGCCCAGGTCATGATCGCTACTGAAGCGGGCGGCGAAGGGATCAATCTGCAGTTTTGCCACCAGATGATCAACTTCGACTTGCCATGGAACCCGATGCGTGTGGAGCAGCGGATTGGCCGCGTCCATCGTTTGGGGCAAACCAATGACGTCCATATTTATAACCTGTCCACCAAAGGCACGATTGAAGAACACATCCTTCACTTGCTGCATGAGAAGATCAATATGTTCGAAATGGTCATCGGCCACCTGGATGTGATATTGGAACGGTTCGAGAAGCAGCATTCCCTGGAAAAAAGCCTCTACCAAATCATTCTGGAATCCGGCAGCGACGAGGAAATCGCCAGCCGCGTCGATTCGCTGGGACGCGAGTTCGATACGATTAAATCCGAGCTGGATGCAGAAGCCGAAGACCGCGGGGACAGCGGCGGCCTGCAGCAGCTCTTGGGAGGTTAAACGGTTATGTCGATGACCCGAGAGCAGATTCGCGATTTTGTGATGACTTATTTGGAAGCGACGGAATGCCAGTTTCTCGAAAAATCGCCCCATCACGTCACGGTGAAGCTCTCCCCCCGCGCCGACCGCGATTTGACGAACCGCCCTTATTATTGGGGGTTCATCGATCGGACCGGAGCGGAGCCGGAAACGATGTCGTTTTCGTTTATTTTTGACCCGGAGGCGCATCAAGCGGCTGAGAAAGCGAAAGCGGCTCGAGAGCAGGCGAACGCCGGGCAACCGATGGAAACTGCCCAGGAAGACACTCTGCTGGGGCGTTACTTTGGCGCGGTCCGGCCGCTGCCGGTGCTTGGCCCCGGACGGATTCAGCGCGAAGAGCTGGCGTTTGGCAGCCCACGGCTCAAACAGATTTTTGAGGCGGCGCGAAAAGGCGGCCGCTACGTGTACTTGTTCGAGGAGCCGGGGCCACGGCAGCGAACCGCCCTGCTGCCCGCCGCTTATGAGCCGTGGCTCGGGGTTTGCTTTAAGGTGGAGTTCTGCTGTGATATGAAGCGGGAGGAGCTCCATTTTTACGGGGTATCCTTGCAGTCTGGTACGGTCGATGAATCGTTTCAGTCGCGAATCGCAGGCAAGCCGCTGGTTCCCCGATTGCCAGAGAATATCCATATCGAGCCTACCCGCCTGTCCTTGGATGCCGGTCGGCTGGCATTAGAACAGCGTCTGACCGAACGGATCCAGGCCTATGACGACAGCTGGGCGAAGGAAGCGCGCGAACGGCTGAGCGATGAGTTGGCATTGATCGACGCCTATTACAAGGATTTGATCAAAGATCCTGAACCCGAGCGGGCGCAAGGCGCAACGGAGCAATATGAAGCGAGACGGGAGGAAATCCGCTGGCAATATGAGCCGAGAATTGTCGTATCCGCCATGGGCTGCGGCATCTTTCATCTGCGTTCGCAGAGGTAACGACAAATAGACGGATCTCGCTAAAAGACCGCAAAAATAGAAGCGGTTGGCAGACCAGCCGCGCGACAGGTTGTAACATCCTTTTTGAACCGGATTCGGTACAATGGACAAGCAATCGAAATCTACAGGCCTAGGTGCCAAACGAATTGCCAGGGAGGCGATCTCATGCTGCAACCGCGTTATTCCCGAACCAACCTGAAGAAACGATCGATCACTCGCAAAATTCTCTTATGCGCAAGCATCTTATATAGTGCAGCCAGCACAGCGGGAGGGCTTGGCGGCCTGGGCGCAGCGGCCGCCGAAGGCACAGGCAGCGCGGCCGGCGCGTGGACGGGGACGGTCGCGCTGGCGACGATGCGGGCCACGGCGGATACGCCAGCGCCGGAGGCGCTGCGACGCTTTGCCGCCGAGGCCATCGACAAGCTGGTCCAGTCCGAGCCGTTTACGGCTTGGGCTGGTGCCAGCTCCGCCATCGAGCCGCTGGGACCGGGCACGCACAGCTGGCTCGTCACCGTAGCCGCCGGCGGTGCGGCTGGAACGCCGCGCGGCTACCTCATCATCTCCGCGACAGAGAGCGGAGATTACAAGCTGGTCGAATACGGAATGGGCGCTTATTCCGTATTCGACCCGGCGCTGCTCGAGGCCGCCCTGCGGCAGAGCGGCCTCGGCGCAGCCGCTGCGGGACGCGTGACCGCCGTCCCGCTCTACGCCGGCCCGGCATTGGCCGCGTGGAGGGTTCACCTGCCCGAGGGCGGTGAACCCGGCTACGTCAATGCCGCCGACGGCGAATGGCTGCCCGAGACGACGGGCAGCTGGGACAAGCAGGCGGGCGGCTACGCGCCGCCGCGGCTGGCCGCCGGCAGCCGCGATGCCTTATCGCCCGCCGCTATGGTGTATACGTCATCCCGCTTCGATCCTTACGATAACCTGCTATGGATGACGGCCAAGCCTTTGACGTTGAAGCCGAACAACTTCATCGGTCAATTAACAACAAGCCAGAAGCTCGTCTATGCGGCTTCCGGAGCCGAACGCACTTATTCCTTCCCTCTGCCGGTCTACGGCTATCAAATCTGGAAGAACGACAGCTTGTCCGAGACACTAACCGCCCCTTCGGCAGAAGCTGGGACCGAAACCGAAGCCGTTTACGTCGTTACGGGCACCGACACGACCCTCCGGGTGATCGCGCTGGATGCCTTGATGGCGAGCGGGAAATTCGTCACTTTTTAAAATGCGAGACCTGACACGAGCACTGCTGTTTGCTGGCAGTGCTCTATTTTGCAGTTTTTTCCAGACATCTTCTCAGACCTCCCCTACGACCCCGTCGTCGAACCCGTACCTCCCTCTGCGGCAGCCTGTGCCGTCAATCGTGCCGGCCTGCGAAGCAGCTGGCGCAAGCTGTCCAAATTGGTCAGCACCGTGCCGGCAATAATCGCAACCCCGCCTAACACCGCGAGCCATCCGGCCGTTTCGCCGTAAAACAACACGCCAATTGTCATCGCAATCAGCGGCGATACGTACAGCCAAGTCGAGGGAAACACCGGGTTAGTCTTGGCCACCAGCCAGTAAAACAAGCTGTGTCCCACCATCGACCCCACCACGGTTAAATAGATGAGTGAGCCCAGCACCGTCGGCTCCAGCAAATCTCCCATTGTCACTCGTTCGGTAAAAGCCGACAGGAGGAACAGCAGCAAGCCGCCGTAGATCATTTGTGCCGCATTCAGCGCAATCGGCGAGACGGCAGCAAAATTCTCCGTGACTCGTTTGGTATATAACGCGCCGACCGAATACACCACTTCCCCGATCAACACCGCCGCGCAGCCGATCGCCCAGCGGGACCCGGCCTGAACTGACACCATGTTGGGCAGCACCAGCAGCATGACGCCGGACAAGCCGATGAGAATACCCAGGACAGCGCGTCCGGTCGCTTTTTGCCGCAGCACCATCATCTGCATCAACAGGATCATGAGCGGCCCGGTAGCCGATAATACCGCAGCGACGCCAGAGGTGACGTATTGCTCCGCCCAGTACAACAAGGCGAACGTCCCGAAGGTCAACAAAGCGCCTGTCACCAGCATCTCCTTGCGCAGCAGCAGAGACCACTTCGCTTTTTTCCTCCAAACCATCCATAGAAACAGAATTGCCCCGGCGGCGAAGAAGCGGGCCCCTGCCGCAAAGAATGGAGGCGCAGCATGATCCACGCCAATTTTGATCGCTAAAAACGTCGTGCCAAACACGAGACACATCATGAAATAGTTGATCACAATCATCGAAAATCTTCCCCTTTCAGCTGTTGATCTGTATCATACAGGAAAGAGAACAGAACAGATGACACGGGATAGAACAGATTCTCGGTTTTTCGGTTTAAAATAGAACTCACGGCACAACGCAAGGAGGATGACGATGAACGTAAGACCAAAGCTGGCACAACCCCGGAGAGTTCGGTATACGCAAGTGATCGAGTATATTTTAGACCGGATTGATCGGGGGGATTGGAAAGCGCATGATAAGCTGCCCTCCGTACGTGAGTTAGCAGGCGAGCTGCAGCTTCATCGATTAACCGTCTTCCGGGCGTACGGGGTGCTGAAAGAGCGCGGAACCATTTACGTCAAGGAAAAATCCGGTTATTTCGTGTCCGGAAGCCGACCGTCCACAAAACCTGCTGTACCCGAAGATGGGAGTCCCCCCCGTTCCAACCAGGGCACCGGCAGAGCAGGCGGAACCACGTCTCCTCCTGTCGCTTGGCACAGGACCGGGTATCTGCAAAATTCGTTAAGCGAGATTCACCAGATCCCCGCCGTCTACTCGTTCTCCCAGGCGCTCATCGACCCGAATCTGCTGCCGAACCTGTTCCTGTCGGACCACGTGAAGCAGGTGTTCGACCGTTATCCTAAGCTGCTGGGCACGTATTCGTCCGTCCAGGGGGACGAGGAGCTGCGGGAACTGCTCTGTGCAGATATGCAGCGGAAAGATAAGCTTCAGGTCTCCCCCGACGAGCTGCTGATTACGACTGGCGGACAACAAGCGGTCGACCTGTTGGCGGGCGTTTATCTTCGTCCGATGGATTATGTCTTGGTCGAACGCCCAACCTACAGTTCGGCGCTTGATTGCTTCCGTCAGCGAGGCGCGCGTCTCCTGCCTGTGGAGATTCATCGGGACGGATACGATCTCGACCTTGTTGAGGCTTATCTGAAACGCCATAAGCCCCGGATGTTTTATATGAATCCCACGTTTCATAATCCGACGGGATATACCGTGCCGGCCAGCCAACGCAAGCGGCTGGTCGAGCTGGCTGAGCGCTACGGTTGCCTGCTCGTCGAGGACGACGCGGTTCATGACGTCTACTTCGATATGCCGCCTCCCCCGCCGCTTTATTCCTACGATACCGAAGGCTGGGTCGTATACCTGCGCAGCTTCAGCAAATATTTGGCGCCGGGGCTGCGCATTTGTGCCGTTGCCGCTCGCACGGCGGTCATGGCCCCGCTGCTGACGGCCAAATCGCTGGCCGACAACGGCACGCCGCTGGTCAACCAGAAGCTGTTCCAGCACTGCTTCGAGTCCGAGCGGCTCCAACAGCACCTGGAGAAGCTACGGACGGCGCTGCAGATTCGCCGGGACGTCATGGAGCAAGCACTCGCCCCGGGCACCGGATGGCAGTGGTACCGTCCGCAAGGCGGATTGAACTTGTGGGTCCGCCTCCCTGCAGGCATAAACTCCAATCAACTGCTCACCGAGGGCATCCGTCGCGGGTTGACGTTTGTCCCCGGAACGATCTGCGATCCCTTGGGAGAATTAGACGAACGGATCCGGCTTAGCTTTTCGTTTCAAAATGAGGCTCAGATTCGCGAAGGCATTCACCTGTTGATCCAGTTAACAGATGAGTTCGTACAACGAGGATAAATTGAAGCATAGGGTACGTTGACGCAGGGTAGTGAGTTGCAAAGCAGGTCACGATGAAGATGGCGTTGACGAAGGCTATAGCAAGACCAAGGATGCCTCTGCACTATGCTAACTTAAACAGCCGCCCTCTCCCTTTCGGGACAGAAGGCGGCTGTCATTCATAACCGGGTTCAAGCTTTGGCTTGCTCAAACTTCCCGTGAGTGGGAGGCCTGTTCTTTTCTCTGGACTTCTTTCTTCTTTGGCTTGGGAAGCTGCCCCGCCCACAAGGAGATGGAGAACGGGATCATGCCGAACCAGCGCCGACTCCACGGTTCCTTCGCTTTCGACCGCTCACGGCGGATTTCCCGCGGAGTTTCCACGTAATCTACCACTCGTTCGGTGATATATTTGACCAGCTCGTCACCTTTAGCCATGGAGATAAGCTCCTTTCTCGCTTTGTCGTTCTTCGTTAGCTTTAGTTTGTGCCGTTTCCCCCTGCCTTAAACCCACAAATCCTCCAGGCATCTGACGAAGCCGCGGAATGCATGATTTCTCCGCCGCAGGTTCACTCTATAGAGGAAGTATCTCCTGAAAGGTGAGACAAATGGGAAAGATGATACGATGCCTGATAACACTCCTGTTCACGGTCTCCGTTGCCTCGGGAAGCTGCGGTATTGCGACTGCGGCGGATGAAGGCAATGACCTCAGGCATGCCTTCCCCGAGCCGGTGATCCTTATCGATGCCGGCCATGGCGGAATTGACGGCGGCACGTCCTATAAGCAATTTCTAGAAAAGGACATCAATCTCGAAATCGGGCGTCGGCTTTACGTCGTCCTCCGAAGCCACGGCTACCGCGCGATTCTTAACCGAACTGGTGATTACGCATTAAGCGACGACAACCGTTGGCTTCAGAGCCGCTCACGGCACCTGCGGGATTTGGCACAGCGCAAGGAACTTAGCGAACAGTTGCCAGCTTCGATCGTCGTCAGCCTGCATGTCAACTGGGGGCGGAACTCGGCGAAACGCGGACCGCTTGTACTCCACCAGAACGAAGGACGCAGCGCGATGCTGGCTGCTTCGATTCAACGGTCGCTGGAGCGGTTCTACCAACTGGACATTTCCCGAAGTCCGGAGCTTGGCAAACCGTTTTACTTACTTAACCATGTTGATTGTCCGGCCGTCATTGTAGAGATGGGCTTTCTCAGCAACGAGGAAGACCGCGCTATTCTCACGAACAGACGCGGTCAACAGAAGATTGCCGAAGCGTTGTATCGCGGCATCGCCGAATACTTTACGGTAATGTAACCCCCGGTCCCAGCTGTAGGCTGGGACTAAATTGTTCCCATACCAGCTCACTCGTTCCGATGAACTCAATGCCTTCGGATTGTAAGATCGGGATATTTTTTTTCAAAGCAGCCGCTGTTTTCTTCCCTTGTATACCAACATGCCCAATCGTGACGCAGCTATTGCGCTCCCCCTTCTTCAGCATGTTCAGAACTTGCCGCAGTTGCTTCGTCACGTGGGCTTCACTGCCAACATCGTCCAGAAAAATATTGTTTTCCAACCGAGGCAGCCCCATCGCCTCGCTTAAACGGGGAACAACGGACCGATAGTTCGTTCGGCTGTCAATGAAAAATAACCCCCGCTCACGGCACACCTGTAATACCACCGACATCACCCGCTCATCCTCGGTGACCTTCGAGCCCATATGATTGTTCATTCCAACGGCGTAGGGAACTTGGTCAATCGCAGCTTCTACCCTCTGCCGGATCTCCTCGTCCGACATGCTGGTGAGGATCGCCCCAGGTCCTAGCCATTCCGGCTTGCCTTGCTTGGGCTCCATCGGCATATGAATGATCACATCGTGCCCGCGTTCATGCGCGCGCCGCGCATCCTCCTGCGTCGTTTCCAAGAATGGCATAACCGCCACGGTTAATTTGATCGGCAGGTTGAGGATTTCCTCAGTACCTTCCATCCCGTTGCCTAAATCATCAATAATGACCGCCACCTTGCGGGAAGCAGAACGCGGTTTAAGGGAGGCTTTAGAATCATGCGCTGCTGACTTCAATTCACCTGTTTCCGTACTGGAGTTCTCCACGAACTGATTTGCTGATGGCGCGGCTTGACCGCTAATCGAGGTCGTTAGCAACAGTGCAGTAAGACCGCCGACCGCCAGGATCAGGATTCGTCGAACCATTTGATTGAACTCGGACATGAGGTTTCCTCCTTTCTTCTTGTCAACGATGGGCTAGATCAAGCTCCCGCGATATTCTCTTCGCCGCGTAAGACAGGTCCATGCCAGATCAATGGCAAATAATAAGAGCAGCACCGGACCCACCACCAGCCAGACAGCAGAAACGCTTCGATAAGCCTGCTCCGCCAGAGGGTGCACCACTTTCAGCATCAATATCGACAGAACGACCCAATACACCGAGAACTTGAGGCAGATATGCCCTCCAAGCTGGAAGCGCTGCCCCGAATAATCCCACCATCTGCGACCAAACAACATCAGCAGCAAGCAGCCGCTAACTCCTTCCACTACGGTTGGGATGATGCAGCACAGCAATCCGGTAAGCAGCGGCCGGTGTCCTCCTTCCTGGACAAGCCACAGCAAGAGAATCGGGGCCACGCCGTACATTGGCTTAAACGGTCCTTTCATAAAGCCTTCCTTCCAGAACACGCCTTGCGTAAAGAAGTTGTACACATTTTCGAGCAGCCAGCCCAATAACGCGTACAGCAAAAAGTAAAAAGCGATTTCCCCCGTCGTCAATCCACACCAGCCTCCTTTTCTGCTAGTATGACTGTCCCTGTCGGGAAACATGCGCTGCATCGCCTTAACCCTGCTTGATATAAAAAAGCCCCTGGGGAGAAGCACTAAAACAGGCTTCTCCCCAGGGGCGGTTGGATGGCTACATCCCCAGCACCGGATGCGGCACATACGGTTCTTCAAGACGGGCCGCTCTTGATTTTTGGAGGAATCATGATCTTGCATTCTCATTATAAGCCATTTAGTCCTGTACTTGGATTTTCTTCAACTTCTGGACCCAACAAAACAGAAACGACCTTCGGCAACATTAAAGCCGACGTTTGCGCTGCAATGATCCCTGACTTTAAACGGACCAATTTCTGCGATTGCATTCATCATTCGCCTTGGAACGAGTAAGTCCTGATCCGGGTAACTGATGCAAATGACTGACAAATCCCAAGGAGCTTCAGTGAGATCCTCTCGCTGGAGCTCCTTTTTTTGTCTCATAAATAAGGGAAGGATTACGAATAATTACAGTATAACAACACCGGTTTAATGGAGAGACAGTCATTGAGCAAAGTTTCAATCAGCCCCAAACAACTGTTTTCGTTGATGATTTTGTTCGAGTTTGGGACGACGATTGTAGTCCCCCTGTATTCGTAAAATTGTCGGACCTGTTCTGGCTTGGCCTTTATCGTTATTTATATTGACGTATTTCTGCTATAATGCTGCCCTCAATTTAAGAGAGGCTGGAGGAATGTTGGTAACCCTGTATATCTTCGATCATATCTTTAGCATAGTTCATAATTACCTGCACGCTTCTCCAGTATAATTACCCTTTTAACCTCTCAACTTCTTGTATTGTGTCGTTTATCTCTTCCATGAGGTAAAATCGTTTTTCCTCTAACTGAAAAACAATATTATCGCCAATCGTAATTTCTTTATCTCGCAACCCCCATACTTCTTCTGCAACATATGGGATGGCTTCTGAGAGCATCCGAATAAACTCATCCGCCTTTTTACGCCGATATTTTTCTTGTTATATAAAAGAAGTGACCTCGGCTTGAATACGATTCTCTTTTCTAAATAAATTGAACATATTTATTCATCCTCTCATTTTTTAATAAAAACAAAAAAAGCCGATTTTTTGCATGAATAATCCATACAAAAATCGGCTTTTAAAAAATATCTATTTTGGATTTTTATTTTTGCGGATTTATTTAGTAGAGTGATAAGCGTAGTGATAATATCCGAGAAACTTGCCTCAGTATATTGATATCCCGTCAGTGTGATAATGTTAATACTAGGCGTGCCAACTTCTCTCAGTTCATTAAGTTCGAAATACGAATCCGCCTTCTTTCCTTCTACATCCATATAACGCAGAAGCTTCCTTGCAGACATTAGAACACTTTACAACTTCGACAGCAGTTGCTCCCGGTGCGTGAGACGCTATAGATCCATCAATTTCCTCCCATGTGAAAACTAAAGTCCTTGATTGTATCCCGACAAAAAAAGGGGGGTTAAGTCAGAACTTCTCTCGCCGCTTCTATGAAAGACAACAGGATGGGTGAAAGCCACTTGTCTTTATGCCATAACATCTGTGTATACACATGCAGATCGGGAATTTGCCAGGGAAGGGCAACAAGTTCACCGCGCTCTACCTCGGCTTCCGTTACGATTTCTGGGAGAAAAGCTATACCGATTCCCGAAATGGCGCATTGTTTAATGGCTTCTGCACTTTGAAACTCTAAATACGTAATGCTGTCAATGCCCTCTTTCTCAAATGACCGGTCAAACATGGTTCTATAAGGACAGCCTTTTTCATTCGTCAGGAACACTTCTCCGTGAAAATCCTCCAGTTGCAGCTCCTTTTGCCTAGCAAGCGGGTGATCCGGAGCAGCAAACAGGCGGAAGGTTTCTTCCAGCAGCGGTTCTACGGCAAGTCCGCTCGAGCGAATGGGCTCGTCAAGCATGAAGACGATATCTGAGTTCCCCTCAAAAAGCGATTGTTTGAGCTCTTGATTGGGAACGGAGCGGAAGATCAGACGAACGCTGGGATGCTGCGAACGAAAGCGCCGAAAGACAGCAGGAAGCCGGTACGCGCAAATAACCTCATTGGCACTTATCGTCAGAGTACCGTTTAAAGACTCGTTATCATGAACAACGCTGCGTGCTTCATCCAATTTGTCCAGAACGCTCCGGGCATGAATCAAAAAACGTTTACCCGCTGCGGTGAGAACCAACTGCTTGCCCAAGCGGTCAAAGAGACGAACGTCCAGCTCCTCCTCCAAGGCTTTTATTTGCATGGTAACGTTAGAGGGTACGTAGTTCAGCACCTCTGCGGCCCGAGTGAAATTTAAGGTTGATGCAACCGTACAAAACGTATTCAGTTGACGCAGCTCCATTTATCGATCCCCCATACCTTCAAAATTATTGAATACTATTGTGAATTATGTTCACTTTCCCTGAGAGTATCACGACTCTATACTAAACACAAGAAATCACATCTGACCTTGAACATGTGGTTTCATTTAGAAGGGAGGCCTCTAGGATGGATTATGAAATTTTTAATTTGGGTGATGTCACCTTGCAATCAGGAGTGATTTTGCCGAACGCTTTTCTAGCATATAAGACTTATGGGACACTAAATGCACAAAAAGATAATGTTATCGTCTATCCGACTGCATTTGGTGACCAGCATACTCAGAATGAATGGCTGATTGGCAGCGGAATGGCCCTGGATCCGGACAAATATTTTATTATCGTTCCCAATCTACTGGGCAACGGGTTATCTTCATCTCCCAGCAACACAGCCCCTCCGTTTGACCGAGCTCATTTTCCCAAGGTAACCCTCTATGACAACGTTAGTTTCCAGCATCGGCTGGTGACCGAACAATTTGGCATTCAAAAGATCGCACTCGTAGTGGGCTGGTCCATGGGCGGCATTCAAGCCTTTCAGTGGGGGGCAAGTTACCCGGAGATGGTGGAACGAATTGCGCCTTTCGCGGGAATTGCCAAAACTTGGCCTCATACTTTTGTGGTGCTGGACAGTCTGAAGGCCGCGCTGCTGGCAGGAGTAGGCTTTGATTCAAGCAAGCTAAACCAGCTGACTTCCGAAGACATGCGCGCCGTTGGCCGGGTTTATGCCGGATGGGGACTGTCGCAGGCGTTTTATAGGGAGGAGCTGTACCGGGAGTTAGGCTTTGACTCCTTGGAGGCCTTTGTGACCGAGGTCTGGGAACATAGCTTCATGAAGATGGATCCGCATAATGTACTGGCCATGTTAGAGACAGGCCAGCATGCAGATATTAGTGCGAACCCTTCATACAACGGGGATTTTGAGAAGGCGCTTAAAAGCATTAAAGCCCTAGCCTGCATCATGCCGGGGAGCACGGACCTCTTCTGCTCAGCCGACGATAATGCATACGAAGCCAAGTTTATGCCTAATGCCGACTTTAAGCCAATTCCGTCCATCTGGGGCCATTTTGCCGGCCGTGGAATCAACAGTGCGGATAATCTGTTTATTGATGATAACCTGAAACGCTTGTTAGCCCTTAGCCCTCACGAATAAATGATCTTTAACTGGGCCCTGGCTGAGGGGACTGCCTTCAGATAAGCATTCAGCTTATATACACCACAGAGTCTGTATCGCGTTATACTGCCCGTTCAGCACCACCATGTGAGTCTAAAACTTATTTTCTCAGTTTAAACCAGAACCTCCAGGCTCCTGCATTCGACAAGTTTCCGAATATGCAAAAGAAGCTCTCGATTCACCATTAAGGTATATCGAGAGCTCTTCTTCGTGAACACGGTTTAATAAAATAAACCATTCTCATAAAAACAGTTTTTCTTCAAAGAACTACTGTCATTTTCTTAGCAATCTCAGATAATTTTTGTTTTTTTAAAAAGTCCTCCATTTTCTCTTCAGCCGATACCATCACCTTCTGAACTAAACACTCTGATCCATGATTCATTTCGCAGTCGAATAAGGAGGCGGAGCCTTCAATGGCTTGAATCACGTCGAGAAACGAGATTTCTTCCCAATTCCGTTTTAAGCGATATCCACCATTGGCTCCTGAAGTCGATTCAATCATTCCTGCCTTGACCAGCTTGGTAAGGATTTTGGATAAATACGTTGGAGAAACCTCTTGTCTCTCCGCCAATTGCTGTACGCCGATAAGTTTGTTCGGCGGGAATGCGGCAAGAAAGAGCATCGTATGAAGAGCATAGTTTGTCGCTTTAGAAAATTTCATAACGTGATGTTCACCTCAATTATGGACTTTATGTGCCCATAATAACTTTTTACATTGGCTTATGTCAAATATCGCCTCCCTTATTACTCCTTTATTCGTTATATTCCACTGAACCTTTACCATATGGAACAAAGAAGGTAAGAAGAAAACCACTCGCTGCAACGAGGGCTAGTGACCAAAATGCGGCTTGAATTCCTTGATGCATATTGATCGGAAAAGATAATGAGCTGTAATCTGCGGTAATTGTCACCAGGGTGATGAGCAGAGCCCCGCCCATTGACATGCCCAATGTACGTATGGCCGTGGTCATCGGCGAAGCGTAATTCATCATCGAATTCGGCAAGCTTGCCATGGCAAAAGCAGTAATTGGGGTCATCATAAAACCGACCCCGGTCATAAGCAACGCATATAACCCTACCAACAGACCATACGGAGCGTGAATCGATAGCGCTATCGTTAATAGGGCCGTTACGGCGGCTATCCCGAAGAAGCCAATCCGAATCAAATAGCGACCGCCATAACGGTCGTAGATTTTACCCGAAACCACTCCGGACACCCCCATCAGCAATGCACCTGGGAGCAACATTAGCCCCGATTCTCTAGGCAGTAGTCCCCTGACATTTTGTGCATATATCGGGAGCAGCAGTTCCACCCCGGCCATCACAATGAACAGGACTACGCCTATAATCGATGCATAAGTAAATCTCGGGTAACGAAATACGTTGAAATCAAGCAAAGGGACGGCCAGTTTGAATTGGCGCTTCACAAACAGAAACGACACTGCGAATCCCACGATAAGGAAGGTCAGCGCAAACTGAATCCCTTTTCCCTGATCGCTAAGGATGCTAAATCCATACAACAGACAACCGAAGCCCAAACTCGAATAGAGAATAGATCTCCAGTCCAATTTCGCTTTATGCGTATCCCAAACGTTTTCCAAGCAATAATAGGCGACAAACAGGTTCGCGATCGCTATGGGCGCCACCCCATAGAATAAGATTCTCCAAGAATGATTTTGAATCACGAAGCCGGAAATCGTCGGCCCCAGTGCAGGGGCGAGTCCCACAATGAGACTGGCCAGCCCCATCGCTGCCCCGAGTTTTTCCTTTGGGAACACTAGGATAATCGTATTCAGGAACACTGGTACCAGCAATCCGGCGCCAATCCCCTGAATAATTCGTCCGCATAGGATCAATGTGAAGTCGACGGAGAAGCCGGCAATTAGCGTCCCTGTCGTAAAGGCCCCAGCGGATGCGAAAAACAGGGTTCTCGTCGAGTATTTTCCGATCAGGAATCCCGTCACAGGGATGACAATTCCAGAAACCAGAAGATAGACGGTGATCAGCCATTGCGCCCGATTGACCTGGATTCCAAGGTCAAGCATCATTTGTGGCAAAGCCGTGTTCAGCATGGTTTGCATGAGTTGTGCCAAAAAATTCGCGACGATTAGAGATGCGACAATGATTACAGGTTTTCTTTTCATAACGTTCCTCAATTTACTACAGACACTCCAGTTTGTAGATATTACAGATATTTTTTATCCATTATACAGTTAAAGAAATTACTTATGGGGAAATTCTTGGACACCGGTGTACATGCTCTGATCCTTCAATTGAATAAGCACCTTGCCAAAACGCCCACCCTGCTGGATGACAACCTTATCCGTCGGATAGGTCCGTTCCAAATAATTGGCTATGATTTTCCTATTCTGGTCGTCCGCAGTCAAACCGAAAATTCTCAGCCATTCCATAACCTCCTGGAGCGCCGTGTCTCTAGATACTTCTGTAGATTTCATTTCCCGGGTTACGAGCGACTGATAGGAATACCCTTTGAGATACAGTAAATGGAGCAAATAAGCCATTTCCAAATGTTCCGTTTTCATGGGCTGATCAGTGACCAAAGGCCAAATCTCTTTTACCAGACTGTGCTCCCTGGAGCCGACAGACAGGCTGATATAGCAATACTGTCGTGCGCAGCTCAGCACTTTCTCCACACTGTCCCAATCGACAATAACCGGGCACATGGAGACAAATACGAAATCAAAGGCTTTTTCCCACCCCTTTGCTTGAATATCAATGTCTTCAAAAGGCTCAGCCACAATCTCTACATTCCCGTTCTTTAATCCCGTTATATTACTTTTCAATAGCTCAACTAATGGAAGACTAGGCTCCACAGAAGTAACACTAGCCCCTCTCTCCGCAAATGGCACGGTAAATCCGCCTGAGGCCGCTCCAATGTCTAATATGGAGATATCTTTAAATGTCACACCCTGACTTTCCAGCCAATTCATAATCCGTTTTGTTCTTCGCCTGCCTTCTTCGCTAAACGCCTGCTCGTTAAATGACTTTGCCCTATGGTCAAAAGTATGTGCTGGATCAATTCCAGCTTTTTTCATTTTGCTAACCGCTGTATCTGGATCATTCTTCCAAGCTGCTTCCCAAACGGCATCATTAAAAAAATCGTTCGTCATCATCCTCTTCATCCCTTTCTGTTATATGTAGCCATTACACTTATGACTTTTGAAAAAAGTCCTTCTCTCTAAGAAACTTTTTCCCCAAGAGAAGGACATGTCCACTTAGAGCTAAACGAAATCTTCTTCTGTCAGCTCCATGTTGATGCCAATCGCCGCTTTGCTTCCGCCTGCTGCAGCAAAAATCAACTGGGAAGGCATTACGTAAGCTGCATCCCCGGCGGCATACACACCTGGAACCGAGCTTTTGCCCCACTCATTTGTGGCGATACCGCCAAACTCATTTACCTCGTAACCAAGCGAACCCTGAAAAGACGCCTTCGGTTTCCATTCCGGTGTAATGAATCCTCCCGTTCTCTCGATTCGTGTGCCATCCGCAAATTCCACCTGCCGCAATTTCCCCTCATAACCGATAAACATCGTTACTGCTTGTTCAACCACTTCGATGTTTCTGGATTTCAACAGTTGTTTTTGATCGTTGTCCAGAACAGCATGCCCATTTGTACAAATCACAAGATCTTTACTCCAGGTATAGAGCAGCTTGGCCATATGAAACACTCCAGAGTTCTCGGAAACAACAATTAGCGGCTGATCTCGAAGCTCCCAGCCATCGCAGTAGGGACAACTGAATAAACTTGTTCCATAACAATCACGCAAACCTGGAATATCCGGGAAAATCTCCCTAAGTCCCGTGGTGATCAGTAATTTACGTGCTTCAATCTGTTTTCCGGTTGACGTCACAACGACGAACCTGTGATCAGTCCGGTGAATCTCGGTCACTTCCCAAGGTAAAAGTTCTACGGAGGGATACCCCAGAACCTCCTCATATGCAATACGCCTGAACTCGGCGGGTGTCACACCGTCTCTTGTTATAAATCCATGGGAGGCATGTGTCACCGCATTTCGGGGCTGGCTGTTATCAAATAACGCAACACTGCGTCTGGCCCGCCCAAGTACCAGAGCCGCATTGAGTCCTGCCGGGCCTCCGCCGATAATAGCACAATCATAAGTCAAAAGAATCTCCCCTTTCTTGTTGATTTATTTGGAGCCAACAAGCTGCTGCAGTTCACCTTTCGACAATATGCCTATTTCTTTATATAGAGGCTGTCCATCTTTGAATATAATGGTTGTCGGGATGCTCATAATCTGAAATTGTGAAGAGGTTACCGGATTTTCATCTACATTAACTTTAACGACTTTAATGGAATCATTTGCTTCCTTTTCAAACTCCTCTAATACAGGTGCAAACATTCTGCATGGACCGCACCAAGGAGCCCAAAAATTCACTACTGTTATCCCTTCCGTCTGCACCATCTGTCTAAAAGTAGAATCTTTCGCATGTTGAATAGCCATCGTGATCTTCCTTTCAATTAGATATACTATGGATATATAATATCTTTAATTTGTCATAAAATGGGTCTAGTAATCTTGTCCGGCGTTGTTGCCACTAAATGGAACATCACCTCAAACGCATAATCAGTTGCTTGTGAATTTTCATAGTACACCTCCATTCGAATTAAAGACTTCATGTATCTATGATAACTTTGTTTTGAATAAGATGCAAGTCAGTCTCATGAAAAATTTAGCCAAACCAAAGCCAGTTGCATTCTTTTGGCCGGTGATCGAGCCAACAACAGCGGACAGGCTATGGTCTTTTGCATCCTAGTCTGCCGCTGTTGCTCTTATCGGATCGGTATTAGTTTTCGTCAAAATGGATCGGCGCAATGCCTTCCGCTCGCCACACCGTGCCTCTTTTCTCGTACTCGAATAACTTTTCTACAGCATTTGCGATTTGGGGACCTAACTCACGATCAATCAAATACAAGGCCACATCAAGACCCGAAGTCACGCCTCCCCCGCTTACGAAGCGAGGACCATCTTCAACGACTCTTGCTTCAATCGGAATTGCACCGAGAGATCCTAACGCTTCCATGCCTATTTGATTGGTAACCGCATGTCTATCTTTCAACAAACCTCCCATCGCAGGCAGTAGTGTACCACCGCATACTGTAGCTACAATAACTTCCTTTTGAGTACATTCCCGCAGCAGCGAATACTTCGTATGGTGCTAATGCGTCCAGCAGATCGAAACCATCGAACAAGACGATTTGAACATGCATCCTTTTGTCTTTGAATGGATCATTATTTTCTTTTGAATTCGCACTTGCTGCAGAGGTAACTAGACATAGAACTAGTACAAACGACATGAGTACTCCTATAATTTTTTTCATCCTACCACTGCCTTTCTGGATCGATTGATATTTCTGATAATGATGTTAGGAATGATCAACAGCAGCACAATAGAGCCGTAAACGCCAATTGTATAGCTGGTAGCGTAAATGAGACCAAATCCCTGATAAAAAAGGGAGGTGATGAGATGAATTGTCATGTTCGTAAAACAAAAGGCGTAACTTCGGATCATCCAGTTCCGGTGCCGAATGATGCGTTTCTTTTTGATTTGTACAAGCGCCGTAATGGTGATAAACAGCCATATTAGATTAAGAGCGTTGAACCCCATACTGCTTATTTTTCCTCCGGTAGCATAAGGAGCCATATATCCGGAAGTAATCACGACAAGAAGGACGGATACTAAATAAACGTAGCCGTTTATACGGTGGAACTTGCGGCTTTTTTCAAGGACGCGGTTGGAGAAGTTGAGCAACCCTGTCGCCATGGCGATGCAGGCAAACGCAACATGAACGTGCATAACGTTGATCCAGACCGGAAGATTAAGTTCGCGCTTCAGGCCGATTTTATGGCTTATAAACGCCTTTGCTTCGGGATCGATAATAAAATTGGCCACCAAAGCGTAAAGGATAAATAGAATACTGATGCAGGCCAAAAGGCCGTATGATATTTTCCACTCCTTCATGCGATCCATCCCCTCATTTTAATTGCCAAATCGCATTTATGGGTTAGGTAACACGCTTGCCTGTTAATTTGGATGCAGGCAGTATGCCGGCTCTGGCGAATCCAATCATGTCATCTCCACGCACGGTAACTTCGAATTTTAGATTTAACCTCATAGGTTTCGTGACGCGCAGCGACCAGGTGAGCTTATTGTCCTGAAGTAAGGGATTTATAAACTCGACCGTCTCATCCCCTTGTGTAGCCTGGCCTTGGACCAACCCATTCCTTATGGAAATGGAGAGCTTGACCTCCAGTTTTCCAACAGGCGTAGCAATTGTTGTATCCCAATCCCCGTCGAATTCAGATTCTCCGGGTAATTTGATTTCCGAGGTATCATAAATCATCCCCATATTGTTCGTCGCGTTCGTTTCTTCGTCGGTCTCTGCCTTGTGAGAGCCAGGCGCCCTTCCTTCTTCCCGCCAGACCGTTCCTCTCCGTTCGTATTCGAACAGTTGCTCTACCGCGTGCGCGATGCGCGGTCCAAGCTCGCGTTCCACCAGATACAGCGCTACATCGAGTCCCGAAGTAACGCCGCCACCAGTGACCAGGTTGCCGCTATCCACTACGCGTGCAGGAACGGGAATGGCTCCGGTTGCTCCAAGTACATCCATGCCCAGATGATGCGTTACCGCTGGTCTGCCCTCCAAGAGCCCTCCCATGGCCAGTAACAGGGAACCGCCGCAAACCGTGGCAACGATGATGTCATTTTGCCCGAGTGCTTGCTCAATCATTTCAACCAATTCGGTATTCAGTGCCCGCGACAGAATGGCTGGGGGCGAATTCGGCCCATCTCCTTCGACGTCACCCGACGCGCCAGGTACGAGAATGATGCCCGTACGTTCCGGGTTCAGTCTGCCGCTCGCTTCAATTTTTAACCCGTTGATGCCGCTGGTGACGGATCTCGGCCCTTCAGCGGTAACGAATTCTACGCTTAACGCGTGTTCAGCATACATTGCCGCGGCACAAAAAACCTCGTAAGGCGCAATGGCATCCAGAAGGTCAAAGCCATCAAAAAGCACGACTTGAACCGTTAACATCCATAATCCTCCTCATATTCAAAGTCAGTAGATTGATCCTCGAACCTGCGGATCGTATCTGGGAAATATGTCAACCTCCTTCATCCGTTTTTTGCGTAGAAAAGCCCTAACTCGCGATATTTGCTGTCCGACTCGGCAAGAAGTATCGTAACAAACGAGTATCTCAAATGAAGTTGTATAAAGGTCACAAAACAATAAACAAATCATCACAAATTAGGTGGTTCTGTTTGTTGCATGGGGTTAAATGATAAACTAGTTTTCAAAGGTGGGATATTCATGAGTGAAATCAGTACCATACTGGTTGTAGACGATGATCAAAGCATTGTTGAACTATTGAGCGACTTTTTAGAGTACGAAAATTTTCGCGTTATAACCGCTTGTGATTCTATTCAAGCTTGGACATTGTTTGAGCAGAATTCCATTCATTGTATTGTTCTTGACATCATGATGCCGGGTCAAAACGGGTTTGAGTTATGTCGCCGGATTAGGGAGAAGAGTAACGTTCCGATCCTTTTCTTGAGCGCACGCAGCGACGATGTGGACAAGATTCGCGGCCTGACGCTCGGCGGTGATGATTATATTGTCAAAACCGCTTCACCCGGTGAAATTGTAGCCAGGATTAAAGCTGTACTACGACGTTCTGTTTCCCAACTGCAAATGAGTGAGAGAATCCTGGATTTTGGCCGCATCAAGTTAAATCTATCCACAAGAGAAGTGTTCGTGGATGGGAAGAGTATAGTGCTCACCCCGAGGGAATATGAATTATTGCGATTATTTGCCGAACACCCCAGGCATGTTTTTTCATATGAACAGATACTTTCGAAATTTTGGAATGGAGTAGGCGACAGGCATACGATTCGGGTGCACATCGGTCGACTTCGCGAAAAAATTGAATCCGATCCGAACCATCCTCAATACCTAGTCAACGTATGGGGAATAGGGTATCGCTTCGAGGGAGGTTAAGATGAGAACACTTCGTATTCGTTCGTTTACTTTACTGCTTTTCTTTTTCATAATGCTAGTGCCGTGGATCTTTTATGTGACAACACACTTCATAGAGACAAACACGCTCAGCTTCGCAAAAAATGGATCTCAAGCCGAGATTCTGCAAGGACAATGGATCGAGAAGATCGTACGGCTGATCGAAACCAATTCGGACAAATGGAGGGATCCGAATTGGCAAAACCAATTGCATCATGAGTTGCAACAAGCGAAAATGGAAGCGGCTATTCTATCTGCATCAGATCAAGAAATTTACCGTTCTAATCCGCAGAGCCATGGCGTATTGCCTTCTACCGAACGGTTCTCCATTATAGAGGACGGTCATTTACTTGGAAAGGTCATGATTTATCTTCCGAAGTCAAATGCGGCTAAGTTCATTTCGATATTTACCGGGCTATTGTTAGCTTTTTTTATTGTCGGTGTTGAAATGCGAAGGTTTCTTCTAAAGCCTCTCGAAAAGATGAGCTTTGCAGCTAGAAAAATCGCTGCAGGAGATTGGGATGTAGAGTTGCCTAGATCCTATATCACCGAAATCTCTGAGGTACGCGATGCATTCGAAGTGATGGTGAATGGAATGCAAAAAGCTTTTCAAAAACAAGCGGAATTGGAAGAAGAGCGCCGATTCGTGATTACAGCTGTTGCTCATGATTTGCGTACCCCATTGTTCGCCTTACGAGGTTACTTGGATGGTCTGGAGCAAGGCATTGCCCAATCCCCGGATAAAATAACCAAATATTTGGCGGTTTGTAAGGAAAAATCGGCGCAATTGGACCGGTTGGTAGAGGACCTGTTCACATTTACAAAGATGGAGCATGTGCAGATGGATCTTCATCATCAGAAGATTGATTTTAAATTCATCATCCTGAAATCGGTTGAAAGTTTAAGTCCGCTAGCTCGCCAAAAGAACCTCTCGATCTCGACCCATGCTGCAGACGACTGCTTCATTAACGGTGATCTGCATTTATTGGAGCGAGCGATAAACAATTTGTTGGATAATGCCGTCAGACACACACCCTCGCATGGTGAAATTGTTGTTCAATGTGATAAAGAAGGTAACAAGATAAAGTTTATGATCCGTGATACCGGCCCGGGCTTCTCCTCGGAAGAACTACATCGAGTTTTTGAACCTCTATATCGCGGTGAAGCATCTAGAAATCGTTCAACTGGAGGCAGCGGATTAGGGCTGACCATTTCACAAAGAATTGTAAGGCTTCACGGAGGTGAGCTCTCCGCAGGTAACCATTCGGAAGGCGGAGCGCTGCTAACTGGTTGGATGCCTGCAGCTGCGCCTGATTAAGATATTGAGTAATCAAAAAGGCTCCTGCTCTGCTAGAAACAGCAGATCAGGAGCCTGTCATTGATGAAGTGATGCGGTCGAGAGGACTCGAACCTCCACGGGGGGTTAGCCCACACGGACCTGAACCGTGCGCGTCTGCCAATTCCGCCACGACCGCATAAATAGTTGATGCAATCATTTGCAGCAACAGAATATATATTATCACTTCTTTTTCAGAGAGTCAACAGGAAAATCCTTAATCTATCGTTCTGATCAAAGTTCAGAGGGGCTGGTTTTACACTCCAACTCCCTTTATACTTTATATTTGATACCTAAAAATATCCCGCAGTATGAACTTGGAAATGGAGACCTTAATCAATGTTGACTCATTCCAATCCTTCTATTAAGAAACAGATTTATGACCGAATCTCATTTCTCGGCACCGTCTCCAAAGCCGATTTAATGAACGAATTTTCACTCACCCCCAGCAGCATGACGCGGTTCCTGGAGGAGATGACCAACCGGGGGTTGCTCGTCATTTCCGGGCTGGGGAACTCGACCGGCGGCCGCAAGCCAATCTTGTTCCAAACCAATCCGAAGTACCGGTATATCTTAGGGTTGGAGATTTCCCGAATTTACTCGGTTCTCGGTTTGTATGATATGCATTTGACCCCGTTGTCGTTGGCTCGTTGGAAAATGGATGAACACATGACACCGGAGGTGCTGGCCGACCTTGTTACCGATACGGCCAAAAGGTTTCTTCATGAGCATGGCATCACATCCGCCGACGTACTGGGCCTGGGCATCGGGGCGGTAGGCCCGTTGGATCATCAGAATGGCATCATCCTCGAACCGGAGTGGTTCCCCGCGCCGTCCTGGCGCCACGTCCCGATCTGTGCCATGCTTGAAGAGAGATTGGGTATCCCGGCCCAGCTAGACAACGGCGCCAACACCGCGCTGATCGGCGAACACTGGGCCCTGCGCTCGGACACGATCCGCCATGCGCTTTACGTACACGTCGGCGTGAATATCCGGTCCGCCGCTATGTCAGAAGGCCGGATTCTTCGGGGCGCCGCCGATACCGAGGGAGCGATTGGACAAATGATCATTCAGATGAACGGACCCAAGCTCCGCAATAAAGGCAACTCCGGTGCCTTGGAGGCTTTCGTGTCCGTGCCTGCGCTGGAAGATCGGGTACGTGCAGAGCTGAAGAGCGGACGCAGCAGCGTCTTGTCCAGCCTAGCCCCGGAGCAGATCAACTTCGCGACTCTGGTGGACGCGTTGTCGCAGGATGATCCGCTGGTTAAGGAACAATTTCAGGAGACGGCGGTCTGCCTCGGAACCGGGCTGGCGAATCTGATTAATGCGTTACACCCTGAATATGTTGTATTGGGCGGCCCGCTGATCAACGCGCACCCGCTCGTCTTCGATACTGCGGTGGAGGTCGCCAAGCAGAATGCGTACCATTACCCTCAGTATAATCCGCTCTTCACCCAAGGGCAGCTAACCGAATCCGCCGTAGCCACAGGAGCCGCCTTGATGGTGCTGCAGCGCTGGTCAGGGGATTAGAACATCACGCAAAAGGCGTTGTTTGCACACAGCGCCTTTTGCATGTTTCTGAGCGCTGTCCTCCTATCCCCTTCCACTCCTGCTGCGATACTCACTAGGGGACATACCCGTGGATTTCTTAAATAGCCGCGAGAAGTATAACGCATCGTTAAAACCTACGGAGGAAGCGATTTGGTCAATGGTTAACGGGCCGGTGAGCAGCTCCTTCGCTTTCTCGATCCTGACCTTCGTCAAGTACTGCTTCGGTGACAGTCCTGTCCGGGCCTTGAAGGCGATGAACAGATGGGCGCGATGGTAACCTAAATTGCGCGCCAGCTCTTCAATACCGATCTGCTGCGGATACTGCAGCTGGAACCAGCGGATCGCCTGCTCTACCTGCCGGTCGATCATCGTTGGCTCTTTCGCTGCGTTACGAGGCAGGTGCTCCCGATTCACCCTTCCGAAATGATGCAGCAGCAGCGTCATCCAGCCCGCTGCCTCAAGACTCTCCAAATGCGGAGGGTCGCTTTGACGAAACGATGATCGCAGCCGAGCGTATAACTCCCGTAGTTCCTCCGGCTCTTCAGAACTTACCACCGGTTTATCCGGTGTAATGCCAACATCCGCCAACTGCCGAAGGACCCCCGGTCCTCTTAACGCAACCCATGCGTAATGCCACGGATCTAGGGAATCCGCCTCGTAAGTGAACAATCCCTCTGGAAAAATGACAAAGGTATCCCCCGTCCGGCAAGAATATTCCTGTCCTCCCCAGGTATACGTCCCCTTCCCTTCAAACACCGTATGCAGCAAAAAATAGTCATGCACGGACGGCCCGATGCGATGGTTCGGGTGCGGCCGCCCTTGTCCGCTAAACAAGACCGTGATGTCCCGCTCCCGGTCATCAGGGTTCATATGGACTTCAAACAAGTCGTGCTCGGGAATCAATCACCACAACCTCCTGAAAGCATAATGGCCTGCTCTCCCTAGCGTAAGGGATGGCAGGCCAAAATACAACATTCCTCCATACTTCCCTTTCATTCCTCCATACCTTTCTTTCAGGTGGAGAGCTATATTGAGGAGGAAAAAGGAGGAGATCTAACATGTCCAAAATTACATTTATCGGGGCTGGAAGTACGGTATTCGCCAAAAACGTGTTAGGCGATTGCATGTTGACTCCCGCGTTGCAGGGCTTCGAGCTGGCTTTGTACGATATCGACCTGCAGCGCCTCAAAGATTCGGAGAACATGCTAAACAATCTGAAGCACAGCAGCGGCAGCACATGCGTCGTGAAAGCCTACACCGACCGGAAGGAAGCGCTGCGAGGGGCGAAATACGTGATCAACGCCATCCAGGTCGGCGGATACGATCCGTGTACGATTACGGATTTTGAGATTCCGAAGAAATACGGGCTGCGCCAAACGATCGCCGATACAGTGGGGATCGGCGGCATTTTCCGCAACCTGCGGACGATTCCTGTCATGCTGGACTTTGCCGCGGATATCCGTGAAGTTTGCCCGGACGCCTTATTCCTCAACTACACGAACCCGATGGCTGTGCTAACCAACGTCATGAATACGTATGGACAGGTCCGTACCGTTGGTCTCTGCCACAGCGTGCAGGTTTGCGTGCCAGGATTGTTCAGCAGCCTGGGGCTGGACGCTACAGGTGTTCAGGCGAAAATCGCGGGCATCAACCATATGGCTTGGCTGCTCGAAGTTACCCGGGACGGCGTTGACCTCTATCCCGAAATCAAACGCCTTGCGGCACAGAAGCAAAAACAGCCGCATCATGATATGGTTCGGTTCGAATTGATGCTGAAATTTGGATACTACGTTACGGAATCATCCGAGCATAACGCCGAATATCATCCTTACTTCATCAAACGGAACTATCCTGAACTAATCGAACGTTTTCAAATTCCGCTGGATGAATACCCGCGCCGTTGCGTCGAGCAAATCTCGAATTGGGAGCGCATGCGCGAGGAGCTCGTCGGCAACCGGGAACTGACGCATGAGCGCACGCACGAATATGCTTCGTACATCATGGAAGCCATTGAAACCAATGTTCCGTTTAAGATCGGAGGCAACGTCATGAACACAGGGCTGATCCCGAACCTGCCATCCGAAGCGTGCGTGGAAGTTCCCTGCCTTGTGGATGCCAGCGGCGTAACGCCTACCTATGTAGGAAATCTGCCGCCGCAATGCGCTGCGTTAAACCGGACGAACATCAACACCCAGCTCTTGACGATCGAAGCGGCGATTACCCGTAAGAGGGAGCATATCTACCATGCTGCCATGCTGGATCCCCACACGTCCGCTGAGCTGTCCATCGACGATATTATCGCGATGTGTGATGACTTGATCGAAGCGCATGGGGATTGGCTGCCAACTTATCATTAATGGCGAGCCCCTCGTTATTTCACCGACCCGATCATCCCGGCCACAAAATGCTTCTGCATCACGAAGAAAACGATGGCCGTCGGGAGCGTCGAAATGACAATCGCCAGCATGATCAGCCCGTAATCCGGTGAATAGCTGGAACCCAGCGTGGAGATCAGCAGCGGCACCGTCTGCTTCTGCGGTGTTTGCAGCACGATCAGCGGCCACATATAGTTGTTCCAGCTGCTCATAAACGTGATAATCGCCGCTGCCGCATACGTTGTCTTCATCGTAGGCACATAAACGCGGAAGAACATCCCCAGCTCGGATAAACCGTCGATCCGGCCCGCTTCCAGCAGCTCCTTCGGGAACATCTTGGTGCTCTGGCGGAAGAAGAAGATCAGAAACGCTGTCGTCATCGTCGGCAGCACAACCGCGGCCAGCGTGTCGATACCGATCAAGGGCAACAGATTGGTAATTCGGCCGAACATGCGGTAGAGCGGCACCATCAAAGCCGCAAAAGGCAGCATCATCGACAGCAGCAGCACGTTAAATACCATGTCCTTCGCTTTGCTGCGGTAAATCTCGAAGCCATAACCCGCCAGTGAAGCGATCAGCAGGGCGAGCAGCGTCGTGGAGACGGAGACGGCCAGCGAATTCTTAAGCGCATTTAGGATATCAACGGAATCCAGCAGGTTGCGCAGGTTTGCCCCAAAATGGGAGCCCGGCAGCAGCTTGCCCCGGGTGACGTCCACCGACGGGTTCGTTGAGCTCACGATGATCCATAGAAACGGAAAAATCGAGACAAACGCCGCCACAGCGAGGAAGGCATACATCGAAAATCGTTTGGCCGCTCTAAGCATCGCGATCACCTGCCACTTTAAACTGGATGATGGATAAGAGTATGATCATCACGACAATGGAATACGACACCGTTGCCGCATACCCGAAATTTGCCGAGTATTTAAACGAGAGATTGTAGATGTACTGCGAGATCGTAGAGCTGGCGTTCCCAGGTCCGCCCTGCGTAATGTTCATCACTTCGTCGAACAGCTGCAACGTGCCGATGGTCGAAGTGATTGAAGTAAACAAGATGATCGGTTTCAGGAGCGGAATCGTAATCCGGAAAAACTGCGTCACCGCCGACGCCCCGTCGATTTTGGCCGCTTCGTAAATCGTCGGCTCGATATTTTGAATCCCTGATAGGTAAAAAATCATGTTATATCCGGTCCAACGCCAAGTGATCGCGATAATGATCGTCACCTTCGCCCAGAACGGGTCGGTGATCCAGGGGATCGGTTCGGATATGAGGTGCAAATGCAGCAGCATCAGATTCACTAATCCGTCGCCTGCAAACAGATACTTGAAAATGACCGAGTACGCGACCAGTGACGTGATGCAAGGCAGGAAAATCGCCGTGCGGAAGAAGCCTTTCCACTTCAAATTCCGGTCATTTAACACGACGGACAGCACCAAAGCCAACAACACCATGATCGGCACCTGAACAACCAGGTAAATCAATGTATTTTTGACCGCGGTCAGGAACATGGAGTCTGTAAACAACCGCCGGTAATTCCCCAGCCCGTGATAGGTCAGGTTCGAACCGGTGCCGGTTTGCAGTGATAGGATGAAGGCTTGGATCATCGGATAGAAATAAAACCAAGCGATCATCAGCACCGCAACAATGACAAAAGACCAACCGATAATCGAAGTTTTCCAGCGCAAGCGAAGTGCAGGCCCGGATGCTCTCATTGATTTCATCTCCTTCTCTTTGTAGTCCGCAAGGCCGCCTCAGAACCAGTGAAACCTTGGAACTGGGAACAGCCCAAGGTTTCATTAGTTCCTTTCGCTTCGCTTATTGCAGCTGGGATTCAGCCTGAGCTTGAGCGTCGCGCATGACGCTGTCCACATCTTTGCCGTTTAAGTAATTTTGAACTTCGATGACCAGAATGTCCTCAATCGCATAGGTGTGCAGCCCGTAATTGACCTTAGGCACTTCTTCCGTCCACTTCGCGAAATCTGCATAAATCTTCTGGCCGCCAAAGAAATCATCGGCTTTATCATAAGCAGAACCGCTGGAGGCTGCCTTCAGCGAACCAATCGCACCGATCTTCTCCAGCAGCAGGGAGTAGAATTCGCTGTCCGAACCAAACGTTTCCGCGAGGAAATTCGCTGCCGCGTCCTGACCGTCCAGGTTCATGACATACCATGAACTGCCGCCAAGGCTCGAGGCGTTCACGGAATTGGCGCTGCCCGCCAGTTTCGGCGTTGGGACAACCGCCCATTTGCCGGATTGGGAGGCTTCGGCTTTGACGGACGGCGTAATCCAGTTACCTGTAGGCACGGTCGCGACATCTCCGTTGTTAAAGGCCGCCAGGAATTGGCTCCAGTCCGAATTCATCTTGACGATATTCGCATCAAACATCGCTTTGTACGTTTCCAGCGCTTCCTTGATTACCGGATTGTCCGCCAAGTTTGGCGTTTTGCCGTCCTCCTTCAGATACCACTCTCCTGCTGACTGCGCCATCACCCGAATTAACCCGAGGTCGTTGGGATCTTGAGTCAGCATATCTTTGCCGGTAACTTCTTTGATCTTCTTGCCGATTTCGATATATTGGTTCCAATCGATGTTCGTCACATCGTCCAAGGTATAACCTGCTTGCTCCAGGTAATCCGTCCGCACATACAGCCCTGTTGCTCCGGAATCGAACGGAACGCCGTATTGCTTGCCGTTATAGCTGGTTGGCCCGATTTTGTACTCGGCGAAATCCTCTGCTTTGATCACATCAGACATATCACGGAATGCATCCGGATAAGCCTGCAGGAAGTTTTGCGCCCGGTAGTCTTCAATCAGCACAATATTGGGTAGCCCTTTGGTTGTTCCCGAATTGAGCCCGGTGTTCAACTTCTGCACGATATCGTCCTGCGCATATTCTACGATGTTCACCTTCACGTCGGGATGCTTCGCTTCATAGCGTTCTTTGGCCAGGTTCAATGCCGCAATGTTGAAGTTGGGATCCCAAGCCCAAACCGTGATTTCCTGGCTGCCTTGCGACGCTCCCCCGCCGTCTCCTGCACTCGAATCGGCTGAATTACCTGGATTTGCCGCGTTCCCACCGTTTCCTGAAGTTCCGGAACCTCCGGAACAAGCAGACACCACCAGCGTTAGCAGTAAAATGGCTAGCAGCACAATCAAGCTTTTTCTCATTTCGGTTCATCCCCCTCGTGTTTAATGATGGGCAGCGCTTTCAACCTATAAGTAAGCGCTTCCTTTTGCTCGCTTTTAGGATAGCATTGCGGTCGAACCGGCCGTTAGGAATATCTTTGTGTGGTTTGGTGATTTTCTTGTCCGTGTGAAGGAGGGGCTTTCGCGGCAGTGGTCTATTTTTTGGAAAATGGAAAAATCTTTAGACCGCATCCCCGGTAACCTCCGTTTCCTCCATTAACGGGAGCACAATGCGAATTTGCGTCCCTTGCCCTTTAACACTGGAGATCTGTACACCGTAGGACTCTCCGTACAACAGCTTGATTCGGTGATTAACGTTCTGAATACCAATACCCGCAGGCTTCCGTCTCCGCCCCTTGGAAGCGCCCGAAACTGATTCGTCAGAGGTGTGCTGCTCCAGCATTAGTTCTT
Organism: Paenibacillus sp. J14; assembly: GCF_000518465.1. Classification (NCBI taxonomy): domain Bacteria; kingdom Bacillati; phylum Bacillota; class Bacilli; order Caryophanales; family Paenibacillaceae; genus Paenibacillus; species Paenibacillus sp. J14. Next base: position 83,797 of record NZ_JADQ01000009.1, read on the forward strand.
GTCCGCCATTTTCCATTCCGTCCCCGTTGTCTGCCACTTCGCACACAAGCGAGTGCTCTGTTCTCGAGATCAGGATGTAGATCGTCCCTTCGGTTTTGACGTTAAACGCATGGAAAAAGGCGTTTTCGATAAACGGCTGAAGCATCAGCTTCGGAACCTTGCAATGCATACAGTCAGGCGACACGAAATAGCTTACCTTGATTCGGTCGCCGTACCGGACTTGCTTGATAAATACGTAGTTTTTCAAGTTCTCCAGTTCCTGCTCGATCGTGATCGTTTCGTTGGCATTGCTGATCGTATTTTGCAGCAGGGAGATCAGCGCATTAATCGTCTCGGCGGCCGTCTCCTTATTGCCCTTCTGCACCAACAACTTGATCGAAGCGAGTGTATTGTAAAGAAAATGCGGGTTGATCTGCCGCTGCAATGCGGCGAGCTCGGCGTTCCGCTGCTCCTTCTGCGTCTCCAGCAGCCGGTGCACATAATCGTTCAGTTCGTCCAGCATATAGTTAAACGCCTTGCTCAGCTCTCTTACCTCATAACTGCCGCTGACAGCGATATAATTGCGGAAATCCTTCTTTGTGATGGTCGACATCAGCCGAACCAAACGGGTTAACGACAGCGTTAATCGGCGTGAGATCACGAACACAACTAGCAGCGCAGCGCCAATGATAGTCAAGCAGATCAGCGCCAGTTGGCGGATGTTCATGATCTGCCCGGCGGTGTACTGCCGGTCGATCAGATTCACTAGATAGAAATGATAAGGCGGAAGCTCATTCGCCAGAATGATGGCATCTTGACCAAACGCTGTACCGTTTAAATAATCGAGCTGGTCGCGCTTCAGCGTCTCCACATCGCGTAGCAGCTCCGGCGACTTGCCGCCGATCAGCTCCGTGCGGTTGCTGGAGACCACGACTCCAGAAGGATCGAGCACCAAAACATCGTTGCCGTTGCTGGTAAAGTTGGCAAAAAAACGCCGAAACTCTGACTCCCGTATCGCGATATAGAGCATCCCGTAACTAAGCCCGCCGGTTCGGTCGACCAACGCTTTCGTAGCCACAATAAACCGTTCCTTGCCCGCTTTCCCGTCCCGCTCATCGTATTGGTACAACACTCGCAGCGGCTCGGCGGCAGCTTGGCGGGTTAACGGATCGTCGGCAAGATCCTGCGGCGACGCCGGCCAATAATTCGGATCGGTGGAATAGCTGCGCCCATTAACCCCGATAATGGTGACAGCAACATCATATGCCCCCAGATTGGACGAGATTTGCTCCATCTGCTCCGCCATGCGGTAGTAAACCTTCGACATCGCCACCGAATTCGTATCCCCGCCGGTGAGATACGTCTTCACCGAACCGCTTTGCGAGGCAAACGTGACGGCATTAACGACGGAATCGTTAAATGATTCCAGTCCAGTATTGATCTGATTTAATACCTTCCCGTTGGTGATACTGAACGTCTCAGCGAACAGCCGCTCCGCCATGCGGATGGTGATCAATGAGGTGAGCAGACACACGGCAACGATGCTGACGGTCATGACGATGAACAGTTTGGAAATCAGACGGCTGCGGCGAAATTTTTCGATCAACTTCATCCGTCATCCCCTCTTGGCGAGCTGCTGCCGCCGGTATTCCCGCGGCGACAATCCCGTATGTTTTTTGAACACTTTGGTGAAATAACTCGGGTCCGAATAACCGACGCGGCTGCCGATTTCCGAGATCGGCAATCCATCTGAACGCAGCAGTTCCATCGCCTTGGCAATCCGAACCCGGTTCAAATATTCGCTGAACCCCTCATCATTGTGAGCAGAGAAATAACTCGATAAATACGACGGATTAAAATGAAAATGCCGGCTAAGCGAGGTTAAGGTGAGCGGCTCGCCATAGTGCTCGTCGATATAGTCGAGCAGCAGCTTCATGTTACCGTCGCCGGGGAGCGGAACGCGGGCGGCAACGATCGATTCTACTTCGCTTAAGAACGTGTTAAACGCCTGCAGAGCACCCGTCGCATCCTGCGCTTCATCGATCGCTTTGAAGTAAGCGTATTTTAACCCGTCCAGTTCCTTCGCCTCACGATGAAGCTCCAAGGCAGCAAGGGTGACATGGAAGACCGCATTCCCCAGGAACGATTTGAATTCAAATGGCGTTTGCAAGTAACAACCGGCCGCTTCGGCGGCAAGTTCTCGCATTCGTGCAAAAACTTCCTCCGCCTGCCCCCGCTTCAGCCCGGACAGTAATTCCTTCATATCGAACGCAGGAAGACCGCGAGCTGGGGGCAACTCATCCGCCTGTAGGACGGTTATCCCCGGAAAATAAAACCGATAGCTCAGCAGCTTCAGCCAATCCTCCCGATACATACTCCCCAAATCGTTTAGCTCCGCAAATTCGCTGCCGATCACCCACGTTGTCTCCGGCATCGCCTCCGCCTTGTTCCGCGCGTACTCGCGAATCGCCTCAATCACTTCCTGGCTGTCCGCATCGGAAAAATTCAGCAGCATCAGCAACCGTTTGTCCCCGGTAACAATACTTTGGAGCCGCACCGGAACAGACAGCTCCTGTAATCGGCTCTCGAGCCCTGCCGCAAGTCCCTCCAGATACCCTTCCGGCTCCCCGGCCATCCACCCGGCATCCGTGCCGGTCAGCAGGAACCGCTCGTAGGGGAAAGCTGCCGCCAGCCGTGCATCCCCCTCCTCCGGCGCGTATCCGTCAATCAGACGTTCAAGCAAACGGACGAGCGGCAGGTCACCGCGCGCAGCTTCCTGGAGCGCCAGCCCGGGGATTTTGCGGGCAGTTCTTTGCAGTACCTGCAACAGCTCCTCCGTCTCCAACTTGGGCTTGAGGATGTAGTCCGCGACACCGCTCTGGAATGTGGAACGCACATACTCGAACTCCCCAAAGCTGCTGAGCACAATCACCTCGACCTGCGGGTAACGGGCTTTCAGCACGCGGGTAAATTCCTCCCCATCCATCACCGGCATGACAATATCCGTAATGACGATATGCGGTGACAGCTGCTCCACCAGCTTTAACGCCTCTTTGCCATTCGCTGCTTCGCCGACAATTTGAAATCCTTGCTGCCCCCAATCCAGATGGTGCTTAATCCCCTGCCGTACCAACAGCTCGTCATCAACGATCAGAACCCGGCAAAGCTCACTCATATCGATCCCCCCAGCATCCATGAATGTTCACTCCTGATGACAACGGTTACAAAAAAAGTGAACCGGCGGTCTCCCGCCGCTCACCGACACCGCAGATCCAGCCGATAATTCACAGCGTATTCCACCTCTTTGAATCCTTCTTGAAGATATAAGGCCTTCGCCCGTTCATTTTCCGCATTCACGCACAGGATAGTCCGGTGATAGCCGCTTTCCCGGCCAAACTCCATGGCCCGCCGCAGCAGCAGACGTCCCAGCCCCTTCCCCTGATATTCAGGGAGAAGCGCCAACGAACCGATGTTCATGATCGGCGCATCCAGATATTCATCGTCCGAACAGCGCACGATGCCGACCGGCCGTCCCTCATGAACCAAGAAGATCATCCCGCCGTCCAGATAATCCGCCTCCTTGGCATACTTCGCCGCCATATCCGGTGTGATCGGTGTCTGGCTGCCTTTTAACTGGGAGAAGCCGGCGTTCCGCACGGCGCACCAGGCTCCCTCGTCCTCCCCGGGACGAAACCCGCGCAGACTGTAGCCTTTCGGAATTTCATAGGGCACAGGCTCCAGCTGCTCGTTCACCAACAGGAAGGAGTACCGCTCCACCTGAAAACCAAGCTGCGGAACGATCTCCATCAGCCCGGGATTGACGGACGGGACAAAAATAAACATCTTGTCCAAGCCCTCGCCATGCTTCACGATTTCGTCAAGCAAGCGCCGATACACCGCCAGATCTCCCGTCTCGCTATGCAAAATGCGAAAACGCGCCTGTAGGCCTTTCCGCTGATAGGCATCAGCAATAATGGAAGCAGTGCCAATCAACTCTCCCTCCCTATTAACAGCGATATAGGTGGGGTGTTCTTCGTGAATTTGAAATTCCGTCAAATCCTCTTCATACAGGAAGGAATCGTCGACCTCTTGACGATGCTTCCGGCAATACGCCTTGAAGTCCTCCAGCCGCTCCGAACTTAAGGCCGATATCTGAATGTCCATATGGGGTCCTCCGCCGATAGTTATTTCCAGTCGTCCCTATTATATAAGACCGGGTCAATGGCGCACTATAGCATCTTCCTTCCTCACGCTTAATATATTTGAAAGCAGGAAGACGCAAGGAGGGTGGATGATGGAGCTTAACCAGAATCAAGTCCAGCGTGCGATGTTCTTAGCCGCGGTGTGCAGCCAGACCTATGCGCAATTCAAAAATCCAGACGGTTCATTTGTTCTTCCGCCTCCTTATGCGCTGTACGATACGCTCGAAGCGAAATCTTTGATTGGAGTATGGGAACGTTTCGGATTTATTTGGCATTCGCCGGAGGAGATCATCATTGCTTTCCGTGGAACAAGCTCGGCCTCCAATTGGATCGCTGATGCCATCGCAACCCAGCAGAAATTCAAATGGGCCAAGGATGCTGGCAGCACACACAAGGGATTTACCGGGATATATGCATCCGCCCGCCGCCAGATCTACTCCGCGCTGCGTCGGCTTCCCGAAGACAAACCGCTATATCTCACCGGTCACAGCCTAGGGGCCGCATTAGCCACGCTATGTGCAATGGATATCGCTGTCAATACGAACCGGGTTCCCATCCTGTTTACGTTTGGTTCTCCTCGCGTGGGAGACCCGGATTTCGTTCAGGCCTTTTCGCAGCACGTCCCCAACAGCTACCGGATTCATAATGAATTTGATGCGGTGACCCACATCCCTCCAACTGTGTTCAAGCTGCCCAAACAAGCCAAAACCTACTATTACCGACATGTCCCCGTCTCGTATCCTTTGTACTTCGCCGACACTTCATTATCTACCAATCATGGAATCGGGAGCTATTTTGCTGAACTGGCGAAGCTCGATCCGGGTTACGCCCAATATTTATCCACTCTAAGTCCAGGCTTCTGTCCAGAACCCACCTGAGTATAGAAAAAAGCCGCTGCCCGGCATCATATGCTTGGCTAGCGGCTTTTGGATTCATATCGGATTATTTACTTATTACTTAAATGAATGCGGAATACATCACCTGCCTGCCCGCCAAAGACGATCTTCCCGCCGGCCGGCAGTGGAATGGAATTTTGCTTACGAATGATCGACGAGTGGACCATCAGCCCTTGTTCGTCATATACGATGAAGCCGCCGCTACCTTCCATGTTCACGGTCATCGTCCGCCCGGCCAAGGACGGCTGAATGTGAAACCATCTTGCTTGGCCGCTTGGTTGAATGGTAATCTTCGATTCCTTACCAGCGTAAAGGTTCGGAATCCCGTCCTCGCGAATGTAGGTTTGACCATTTACATCCAAAATCTCTGCGCCGCTGGACTTTGAGAATTTGAAATCAAACGCATCCCGGCCGTTCATATTCGGAATTTCCATCACGTTAACCGCTTGATTCGCATCCACGATCTTCGCGCCGTTGGCATATCCGTAATCCAGATCAAGCGCTAACGTTTTGTTGATAATGGCCGTGGACAAGTAAAAAAACGAATTGATTTTTTCGTCCAGCGCATAGTATGTTTTGCCGTCTCTGGCTTTCCATTGTTCCTTCACCGTTTGGCTCAGCGGCTGGGCTTCCAGCTTCTGATATTCGTAGGACACCATATGCATTTGGCTAAGCCCCGGGAAGTTCAAATCAGTGTCCAGCTTCAAATAGATTTTGCCGTTGGTTTCCTTCACAAAGCTGACATTCGTGGCGCCATCGCTGCTCGTAAATCGGCCATTCCCTGTATATACATACGTTTGTTCCGGAATCAGCCCGCTCATTTGCGCGGGTAATTCGAATTCCCCTTGCTTGATCTCTACCTTCATCGTTTCGCCGACCATGCCGTATAGCCCAGAATAAGCTTGCAGCTCTTTAGGCATTTCAACTTTTACAGGAGCCTCGAAGGTTGGGTCAGGTTGGATCTCGTCAATCCAGCCTTTCTCATTCAAATACTCCAGTAAGACTCTAGCGGCAAATGCACTGTTATAGAACGAGCTTCCTCCCGAAGAAAGGACAGAGATCGAGATGTGCTGCTCCGGCAAAACGATCAGTGCAGCGTGATACACAATCGTATCGCCGCCTTTCGATAAAGCGGTGATGCCGTAATCTCCAAAAGGAGCCAAATCCACTGCGTCCCAACCCAATCCGTAGTTAAACACATTGGATTCTTCTTCTACCCAGATGCCGTTGCGATATTCGTGGGCTTGCATCGATTTCGCGGCAGCCTTGGACAACAGTTCGGGACGGTCGCCCATCAGCACCTCTGCATATTTCACCAAATCTTCAGCGGTGGAGTACAGGCCGCCCGCACCCAGGATATTGGCATTCTCTGCTGGCAAAACCTCTTCCACTCCCGGAAAATAAGCTTTCGCCAGCTTCGCGCGGTTAAAGGTGTCCAGCGGCGTTTTCGTATTTACCAGTCCCAACGGCTGGTTGAAATGTTGATTCAGGTAGTCGGTATAGCTCATTCCGCTGACCCGTTCCACCAAAATCTCCAGCAACGTAAAACCGTCATTACAGTAAACCGAATAGGCGCCTGGATCGGACTTCAAATGCTCGGAGCGCAGCTTGCGCAGCAACTCGTCATGGCTTTGCGTATCGTTGTCATCAAACAACATGCTGTTCTCATAGTGGGTCCCATACAATCCGGACGAGTGATTTAGCAGCATGCGCGGCGTAATTTGGCGATACCGTTCATCCGCCATTTTAAAGTCATTGATATACGTCGTGAGCGGTTCATCCAAATCAACGAGCTTGGCGTCAACCAGCTGCATCGTCGCCGCAGCGACAATCATTTTGCTGACTGAGCCAATTCCATACATCGTAGTAGGAGTCACCGGCGCTCCCTTCTCTTTATCCGCTAATCCCGCTCCATCCGACAACGTGATTTTTCCGTGGTCCATAATCGCATATTGCAGGCTGGTCACATCGTAATCTGCGATCACGGTTTGAGCCAGCGCCTGCGCTTTGTCCTTGATGGTGCTTGCTTCCGCTTGAACACTTCCTTGACCTACCGGTACGATCAATACCAGCAAGAACGCCAGGAAGCCAAAGATCCATTTCTTCATGTGATGATTCCTCCCTGTACCTTGATCTGTGTTTTACAGGTCTTATCGTACAGGAAGGCAGATGGGAAGAGACGTATTTGGTTCCGAAACGCAAAATTTAATCCCTGAACGGCAAAATCACCATGTTATTAAACGTCTTATTGCCGGTTTCGATCGTCATGTTCCCGCCGTACTTGTCACAAATGCGGGAGATGTTGGTGAGACCGATGCCGTGAAACTCCCGGTTCGGCTTCTGGCTCTGCAGACGGGTCACGTTCTGCTCCGTATGGTTCAGGATTTGAATCGTGAGGGCATGCGCGTCCGAGCGGATACGAATCAGAATATAGCGATCTTCCGCCACCCTGACTTTCTTGGAAGCTTCCAGGGCGTTATCCAGCATATTACCGAGAACAACGCAGAGGTCATAGCGGTCGATGTTCAGCTCCTGCGAATGGAGCTGTAGCTGTGTATCGATCCGAATGCCGTTCGCTTCACCGATGTTAAGCGCATTGGTCACCAGCGCATCGATTACGAGATGGCCGGTATTCACCCGATGATAAGCGTCTTCGACCTTATTTAGCGTAACCCGAATATGCTCTAACGCCGCAGCCGTATCCCCGCGCTTCATGCACTCTTCGATATATAGAAAATGCTGGTTTGTATCGTGGATGATGCGTTTAATCGACTTGAAGCTATGTACCGTTTTTTCATAGTTGGCGTCCTGATAGTCCATCTGCCGCTGCAATTGGAAGTTCTCCTGCTGGATTTGGAATTTGTCCATCATCGTGTCAAACATATAGATCACCAAAACATTCAGGAGCAACAACCCAATGACCCAAATGAAGAAATGCAGATTCTTCTCACTGGTCGCCGCCAGCAAATTGACCTGATAAATGCTGAACACCGGTACGAACAGAAAGAGCAGGTAATAGCCGGGCTTTAACGGATACGTCCGCCGTTTGGCCACCATCCGGATCAACTGAATGACGACAAACATCAAAATGCAGGACAGCAACAAGGTTTTCGCGGACGCCGTAAAATTGGTAGGTTCAAAGTCCCGAAATTCATCCGCATCGAGCGTATAGAAAATAAAAATGGACAGCGAATTCACAATCGACATCAACACGCCGTACAACACGGTAAACATAAGTTTATTTTTTAACTCTACCTGGTACGTATCCGCCAGACTATAGATCAATAGCAGCGCCACGCCGGAGGCAAACCACTCCAAATCAAGCGTCAAATAAACCGATGCCAACAACGCGAATAGAACAAAATGCGCGAATCGCTGCGGTTTACGGGTTGCTCTTCCAAACACTGAATCAAAGAAGAAAATAATCTGAAACCCCAGCACAAACACGCTGCTGATCAGAATCGGAAGATTAAATGGAATCATGGGTAATATCCTTCATCACCTTATATTTGGTATAGAAATCCTTTACTTCTTTCACTTTCGAGCGTCCGATTGGCAGCTCCAGCCCGTTCGACATCTGTACGAAATTGCCCGCAAATTTAACCACGTGGTTGAGGTTGATGATAATCGAACGATGGATTTGTAAGAAATGGCTGTCCTTTAGCGCTTCCGCATACTTCGAGATCAGCCCCTTACTTTCAACCACCTTGGAAACGGTGATGAACTTGAGTTTATTTTTCATCGTTAGGCTCTTGGCGGATTCAATCGCGATAATCTCCTCATGCTTCAGCACCACTTCTTCATAGCCGGACTGGACGATCAAAAATTTCTTCTCTTGCGCTTGGAAGTAATGACAAAGCTTGAGCACCTTCTCCTCCAGCACGAAGGGCTCAACGGGCTTAATCAGATATTGAAAAATAAACACGTCAAAACTCTCCACCATATATTCAGGATAACTCGTCAAAAAGATAATCTGCTCATCCAGATGCTGAAGCTCCCGGATTTTGCGGGCCGCAGCAATGCCGTTGATCCCGCCCATCTCCACATCCAAAATGAGAATATGAAACGGCGTCTGCCCTTGTTCATAATGGGCTACCAGCGCCTCTCCCGAAGGAAACTGTTCGATGTCAAATTCGATATTGGATTTAAAAGATAACGCCAGCAGCATCTGCTTGATCTGCTCACGCTGTTGCTTCTCATCATCACAAATCGCCACTCGAAACAATGCGGCCTCACCTCGCTTGTATGGATTACTCTCTTGCCCGCAGCTTTACGCGATTATCCCTTTCACTCCGCTGTTCACTATGCCTAGTATGCAAAAAAAGCTCTTAAATTCTACAGGAGAATTCAAGAGCTTCTAGCAGTTTAAACGATGCGGTCGAGAGGACTCGAACCTCCACGGGGGGTTAGCCCACACGGACCTGAACCGTGCGCGTCTGCCAATTCCGCCACGACCGCTTAATGTGATCTCTCCGCGAAAGCCGTTAAACCATTTTTCGCGGCGACAAGATATAAAATATCATGCGCCGCGAAAAGAGTCAAGCCTTTTTTTCAATTTATTCCACTGTAATGGCATGCAACTCGACTCGGCCCGTCTCCACACTAACGGTTAGCGTGGTCTTCGCGGCCTCAACAAGTACGGCGCTGTAGCGGCTGACATCTTGGCTTGGAGAAATCGTCAGACGCGCGCGCTCAACCCCATCTTGCTTCAATGTGATCACCGTTTCTTCCCGGCAAATCAACTCCAGCATCGCCGTGTTGCCTGCCTCGAGTCCGCAGAACGAATAGGCGGCAAACTCGCCGTCCGCAAGCTCGAGCGCGAGATTTTGCCAGCCGCAATCAAACCCGAACTTCTTCGGTTGCGGCTCATCTGAGATCGGCACGATTTTCATGCCCGTTTGGGCCCGGTATTTATAAATGTTCCCTTCCGTGCGGCGTCCGCTGAACGAGATGCCTCTGCCCGGCAGCTCATCAAAATCTGTACCGCGAACCCGAGAGCCCGGCTTGCGGAAGACCGCCGCGGTTACCTCTGGATGAGGAGTGCAGTTCTCTACCTTGATGTTATCTAAATAAGCATCAAGAATCTGCCGTGCGCGCTCATAACTTGGTCGTGCTCCGCCCTCGACATAAGCCAGCAGCTCGTCCCAGCCATCAGGTTTGTTCACCGAATACGGCGAGTTGGCGCGCTCCATCTTCTTCCACGGCCATAAGTTGTAGCCGATCCCCAGCGACAAGGCTAACGGATACATCGCCGCAAACCACTCCAGCTCGTTCTCCCCGGTCTCGCCAAGCCATAGCGGTTGATCCAGCGTCTCGGACAGCTTAAGGAACTCCTCGTACGCTTCTTTGCCGGGTTTGCAAGCGTATCGATGGAAATGGATCACCATATTGGGATCATAACGTTTATAAAATATTGCCGTATTCGTCGCCCAGTGATGCCCTTCCACCGACAGCAGATGTCGGTCGTCCATTTCCCGAATCGCTGCAATTACTTCATCATAAAATGCCGCCAGCCGCCGAACGAGGTAATCCTCGTGTTTGCCTTCCATCAAACCGGGACGAACCGGCTCATTTAACAGGTCGTACCCGCCGACGATCCAGCGGTCGCGATACCGCCGCGCCAACTCCTTCCACAGCTCGATTGCTTTGTTCCAGCTTTCCTCATCGGTGAACAAGCGAGGGAAATCGTCGATCGAGTCGTCGATGTTGGCTCCGGTCTGTCCGCCAGGCGCTCCATGCATATCCAGAAAGGCGTAGAGACCAAACTCCTCGCACCAATCCAAACAGCGGTCGATCAATGCAAACCCGTCCTCTTTCCAGCGGATGCCCGGCTCGTCCTCCATCAGCAATCTCCAATTAAAAGGAATGCGGACTGAGTTATACCCCTGCTCCGCCATGCGCCGGATATCTTCGCGGGTCACATAGTTCTCTCGGAAACGCTTCCAAAATTCTTCCGCATAATCCGCTCCGGCCAATTCCTGAATGACGGCCTCAATCCGCCGCGGGCGATCGAACCGGGAGTGATGGGATAGCCACATATAGCCTTCGCATAAGAGCCAATTCCCCAGTCCCCAGCCCGTCAGCAGGATCTCCTCTCCATCGCCGTTGACGATTTTTGTTCCTTCTGCGCGGAGAAAGCCTTTCACCCGCGAGCGGTCCGTATGTTCGTGCATCGTTCGAGTCCTCCCCCTGTTGATCGGTTTATACGCCATCATTATAGCACCCTGCTGCTGCCTGGGCGGAAAATCCGATATTTGCGTCCTCAACCCGAAAATTGCACCCCTCTTAATGCCGCTCCACTAAAGACTCCGGCTTAGCAGTTCGGAGTGAGCGGCACCCCGTAAGTTCTACATCCTCCCCGTGTTCAATATAAAAAGCCGGACCCTCGTGGTTTTCAACCGACACTTGGTTAAATCGTACGTCCCGCACATTTCCCAGGTAGAACCCGCGCCGCACCATCTCCTCGATTCCATCCATCATGGCAGGACGGCCGGGAATCGCGTCCTTCGCCATGGAAATCTCGATACGGTCGAAGGTGATTTCGGAAATGTACTGCTCCGCCAATCCATACAAGAAGCCGGCAGCGGCATGTACTTCGCGCGCGGTAATGTCGGAGAAATGAATCCGGCGGAACTGCGGGGTTGCCTCCGTGATGGGATACGGATTTTTGTCCCACACATATTTCTCCTTACCGCATGGACCGCAAAAATAATATAGATTCATAATAAAAGGACAGATCACGTTATTCATCACGAGGTTGCTGACGCGGATATCCTCAACGATACCTCCTCGGCCGCGACGGGACTTGAGCCGAATGCCGCGGTCCGTGTGCTGGAAGACGCAATTCGAGATCGTCACGTTCCGGATACTTCCGCTCATTTCGCTCCCGATTACCACCCCGCCGTGACCGTGAATCATCGTGCAGTTGGTGATGGTAATGTTCTCACAAGGAACCCGCTCCGCCGTCTCCTCCGTACCTGCCTTAATCGCAATGCAATCGTCCCCGACATCGATATGGCAGTTGCTGATTCGCACGTTCGAGCACGATTCCGGGTTAATTCCGTCCGTATTCGGAGAGTCCGCCGGATTCAGAATTGATACGTTGTCAATCGTCACGTTTTGGCAGCAAATCGGGTTGACCGTCCAGCTAGGGGAGTCGACCAATGTGACGTCTTTAATCGTTACCCGCCTGCAGTGGTCGAAGCTGATTAACTTCGGACGCGGATAGTGCAGCTCCTCCGGACGGTTCCGGTGCTTCTCCCACCAGGGCTGGCCGTTCCCGTTGATGCATCCGTTCCCCGTGACAGACACATTCTCGAGATCTTCCCCGTAGATGCAGGAGGCATGGACCTCCCGTTGCACCCCTTCCCATCTGGACTGTACGACCGGATAATCATCCGGGTTAGTGCTGAAGGACAACACCGCCCCAGGGCTTAACCTAAGCTCGATATGGCTCTTCAAGAAAATCGCTCCGGTCACAAATGTTCCTGCTGGCACGAGCACCGTACCTCCGCCGGCTTCACTTGCCGCCGTAATCGCGGCCGCAATGGCTGCGGTTGCGGGAACTCCACTGTCCTTCACAGCCCCATAATCAACGATATTATACATGCACATCCGCAGGATCTTCCTTTCTGCTGAGGAGCATTTCCATTTGGGTGCAGGCCATCACAAACGCGCCAACCCCGTGCAGATCGTTTTTCACTTTCGGGCGCGCCGCGTAATGGTCATAATCCCCTGCCGATGTACCGATACAGATATCCGGCAACACCAGACGGCCTTTATCGTCCCATTCCACGACTCGGGTCAGCCCTTCGTATCCCCGCAATGCGGCACGCCCGGCATCTTCACCGGCCAGTCCTTGCTGCACCGCTTTAGCCAAGGTGTATACGAACAAGCAGGAGCCCGACGTTTCCAGCCAGTTATCCGGGCGATCACCTTTATCAACCACCTGATACCAGAGCCCGCTCTCTTGATCCTGATAACGGATCAGTGCATCCACGAAACTGGAGAACGCCCTCGCAAGCTCCGCCCTCCCCGGCTCGTCTGCCGGCAGCAAATCGAGGAATTGAGCCAGCGCCAAGCCGTACCAGCCCAGCGAGCGGCTCCAAAATTCCGGGGAACAGCCGGTTTCCGGATTCGCCCAAGGCATCCGCCGACTCTCGTCCCAAGCATGATAGAGCAAGCCGCTTTTGGCGTCGAGCATATGTTTGCGCATCAGCTTCTCCTGGTGCAATACTTCAGCCCGAAGCCCTGATTCCCCGAACGCATTTGCATATTTTAGCGAAAAGACCCCGGCCATATAGAGTCCATCCAACCACATCTGATACGGATACTTATCCTTATGCCAATAACCGCCCTCACTCGTGCGATTCAGCGTCAGCAGCAAGTAACGCAGTTTCTCAGCAGCGATTCGATATTTAGACTTCCCGGTTCGTTCATATAGTGGAAACAGCAGCAAACCAGCCTGCACGGCATCCAGCTCATCGCGGGCGAACATCAAATTGCCCTGCTCATCCACCAAGTCATCTACATATTGTTGAATGTACTGGATGTACTTCTCCTCCTGAACGACCTCCCACAGCTGTTCCATCCCGCACAGAAAGACGCCTTGATGATAATGCCAGCGATGAGCGGGAGGGAGAGTTCCCGCATCCTGGTATATGTCCATCATCGAATCGCATGCCTTCTTCGCCCAAGCTATAGGAGAGTCTGGACGTTGCCCCATCTTTCTCCAACTCCTTCCGCTTCGGATTTCATCGCCATAGACCCCTCACCCTTTCATCGATCCCAGCAAAGCTCCTTTGGCAAAATGCTTCTGCAGATACGGATACACCAGCAAAATCGGCAGAGTGGCAACCACGATGACCGCCATCTTGATTGTCTGATCCGGCGGCGGCACAGTTCCATCCAATTCGGCGCTGTGGTCCAGCCCGCTCGCGAGCACGACGATTTGTCGCAGCAGCACTTGGATCGGCCATTTGGCGCTGTCGTTCAAATACAAAATCGCCGACATGTACGTATTCCAATACGTCACCGCATAGAACAGGGAAATCGTGGCGATGGCCGGCATGGACAGCGGCAGCACGATTTTAAACAGGATGCCAAAGTCGTTGCAGCCGTCGATCCGCGCGGACTCCTCCAAGCCCTCCGGAATGTTCTGAAAGAAGTTCTTCAGAATGATCATATTAAATGCGCTGATCGCAGAGGGAATGATTAAGGAAGCATACGTATCGATCATCCCCAGCTCCTTCACAACCAGGAACGTCGGAATCAAGCCGCCGTTAAACAGCATCGTAAAAACAACAAGAAAATTGATGGTTCTTCGGCCATCAAGGTCTTTACGCGCCAGCCCATATGCCATCAGCGCTGTCAGCAGCATGCTGAACAACGTACCGACGAGCGTGACGCCAACGGAAACCCCCATCGCCCTAAAAATCGTGTTCGTTGAAAAAATAAACCGATAGGCTTCCAAACTCCATACTTTGGGAATCAGCACGAATTTATTTGCCGCCAGCTCTGCGTTTGTCGTAAAAGAACCGGCCACGACATGCACGAAGGGCAGCACCGTAATCAACGAAATTATGGCCAACAGCGTAAAATTAATCGCCGCATAAATACGACCGCTGATCGATCGATCCTCCACCATCAGTAAACGCCCTCCTCCCCGAACTTCTTGGATAGTTTGTTGACCAGCATGACCAGGATCAGGCCGATGACGGATTTGAAGAATCCAATCGCCGTGCTGTAGCTGTATTGTCCTTGCCGCAGCCCTGCGGTGTACACATACGTATCAATAATCTCCGCAACCTGCCGGTTCATCGAATTCAACAGCAGATAGACATGCTCGAAGCCTAAATCCAGCACATGCCCGATTTTCAAAATAAACAGCGTTATGATCACACCCCGGATCGACGGAAGTGTAATATGCCATACCTGACGCATCCGTCCGGCACCGTCCATCCGTGCCGCCTCATACAATCCAGGATCGATGGCCGCCATGCCGGCCAGGTAGATGATCGTCCCCCAGCCGGCCTCCCGCCAAATGACCTGAAGGATGTACATCGGCCGGAACCAGTCAGGGTTCAGCAGGAAGTTGATCTTCTCGAAGCCAAAGTACACCAACAGTTCATTGATAATCCCGCCGTCCATCGTCACCATCACGTAAGTAATCGACACGATAATGACCCAGGACATAAAATGCGGCAAGTAGACGAAGGTTTGGAACAGCCTTTTAAAGAAGTTCCCTCTTAGCTCGTTTAGCATTAACGCCAGAATGATCGGCACCGGGAAATAGATAAACAGGTTGAGCGCAAACAAGATCACCGTGTTTTTCAAAATCATCATAAAATCCGGTTCCGTAAACAGCCGCTGAAAATGCTCCAATCCTACCCATTCGCTGCCCCGAATGCCGTTATACGGCTTGTAGTCCTGAAAGGAAATGATCAGCCCGTACATCGGCAAATATTTGAAGATGATAAAATAGAGCACGCCGGGCAGCAGCATCACATACAGCCATTTATTTCGCCACAGCCGCTTGCGAAGCTGTGCGGCCTTCGTGCGTCGATCGGGCGACGGAAGCTTCGTCGCAACGGAGGATGGAACAGTTGCCTCTCTCATATAAATCTCCTCCTATGTTCCTTCAATAAGACGTTATCTCGCTGCGTTATATTCCTCGATAATTTGCGAACCGCCCCGGCTCTTCCATTGCTCGATCGCTTTCTCGAAGCCCGCCTTGTCGATTTGACCGTAAATATATTGATACGTGGCGTCCGTAATCAACTGCTGCAGCTCCACGCCCTTCTCCGCGTAGGTTTGCGAATCCAGCGCCGCCGTAGGGTCAGGCACGCCCACCTTGACGTTTTCCTTGATTAATTCTTCCGCATGGATCCGGCCTGGCAGCGTATTGTAGCTTTCGTACATGCCGTTGGTTTCGGGTTCCCCGATGACGCTGTCCTTAAACGGCTTCACTTCGCGCTCGATCAATTCTTTGTTATCCGCAGCCTTGGCTTTGCCTTCTACGACCGTATAGTGCGTGCCTTCAATGCCCCAGTACATCAAATTGGCTACTTCCGGCGTCATCATCTTGTCAAAGAACGCCAAAATCTTCTTGAGCTCCGCTTCATCCTTCACCGCCGATTTCGGGAACAGAATGATATTGTTGTAGCCCGGAATCATCCACTGGGCGAACTTCCCGTCGGGACCGGCTACCATGCTATGCGTGTCGAGTACAGCATCCGGCACATTTTTGATCAGATCCTTGTTGAGGGAATCAATGTCCTGCATCGACCCGCCGATATAAAGCCCGGCCTTGCCGCTGGTGAACATATTGACGGCATCGGTCTTGCTGGTCGCTGCAAAATCCTGGTTCATGTAGCCGTTATCCCGCAGCTTCTTAAAGAAATCCATCGTATCGATATAT
The DNA here is from genome assembly GCF_000518465.1 of Paenibacillus sp. J14. NCBI lineage: Bacteria > Bacillati > Bacillota > Bacilli > Caryophanales > Paenibacillaceae > Paenibacillus > Paenibacillus sp. J14. The sequence goes on from NZ_JADQ01000009.1 coordinate 100,293, forward strand.
TGCGGGAACATAAACTCCGGCAACAGTTGGCCGTCCTTCTCACCCCAATTGTTGGGTGTGCCAAACCAGGCGGATACCGTCTTAAACGCTCCATAAACCAGCTCGTTCCGGTCAGCGATCCCGATCGTATCCTTTTGACCGTTGCCGTCCGGGTCTTGTTCCGTAAACGCCTTGGCCATTTCAAACAATTCGTCCACATTAGCCGGTGCGGACAAGCCTAGCTTATCGGCCCAATCCTTGCGGTAGATGATCCCCTGGCGGGCCAGCGGTCTGCCGATATAGAGGGAGTACAGCTTGCCTTCCACCTTCGTGTTGTTCAGAATTTCCGGCTTCAATTTGTTCAGATTCGGAAATTCGCTTAACAACGGGCCAATTTCCCAAAACTGTCCGTCCTTAATCGCTTCTTTCATTTGAATAAACGTGGTTTGGTTTTTGAGATAGGTCACTTGGGGCAAGGAACCCGTGGCAAATGCGGTGTTCAGCTTTTCTTCATACGTGTCTGCCGGGAAAAACTGATAGTTCAGCTTCGTGTTCGTCAGCTTCTCTAGTTCCGCTTTGATCGTATCCGGCGGCGTCTCCGACGTATTTAACGGCAGCATAATCGTAATTTCCGTTGGTTTCTCCGCTTCTGCGGTTGGGTTCGCGCCGTTATCCGCCGTGGTTGCAGCCGGCTCTGCCGCTGTTGAATTGCCGCCTTTCTTATTGTTAGCGCTTCCACAACCGGCCAGCACAACGCTTAGCGCTAACAGTGCGGTCAGAATGAGGATGAAGGATTGTTTCTTCATAGCCTTTGGACCTCCCATGGTTTGGATTACTTACTCTTCCACGGTATCGTCATGACCAAGGTACGGAAACAATCATTTCCTCATAACGGCAGCGGCTCAGCGCTAAACCTGAACTAATGATTATCGGTGTGATAGCGCTTCCTCAAATTCGCGGATTACGACCTGACCGCCGCTTTGCTTCCAGCGCTCAATCTCTTGGTGGAAGCCTTCGGCGTCGATGCGCCCCAGGATGTAGTTGTAGGTGGCATCGCTTATGATCGTGGACAGCTCCGCACTCTTCTCATCATATGTCGGTGAGCTGAGACGAACCGTCGGATCGTCCACCAGGAATGCTTCATTGTCTTTGCTAAGCTGCTCGGCAATTTGAGTCAAATGCTCTTTTTGTGCAACCTCCATAATATTGGGGTTGCTGATATCGGCAATCATCAGCGAATATAGCGGATTCACCTCGTTCACCCGGAGCTGCGACGTTTCTTCCGGCAGAATAACCATCCCGTTTTCCGTCCGGTAGTGTCTGCCTTCAAAGCCGTATTTCATTAAATTAGCCACATCCCGATCCATCGTTCGGTCGAAGAACCGAAGCGCGTCTCTGAGATCCTGCTCGGTAGGAATCATTTTCTTCGAAAATAGATACAAACCGTTAAAATTCGGAATCGACCACACTTTGTACCCGTACGGCCCCTTAATCCGGTTCACCAGCGTAAAATCCGCATCCGGATTGATGGCCCGCGCTTCAATGGCAAGGCGCTGCACGTCGGTCATACTTCCGATCAGAACGCCCGCCTCCCCGCGGATGAACCGATCTCGTTGCACCTCTTTGCTGGTCAGCGGAAAATCCGAATTGATCAGCTTCTCGTCGTACAACTTTTTCATAAAATTCATCGTATTCAAATATTCATCCGTCATAAATTCCGGAATGACCTTGCCGTCCTCGATCTTCCAGTTGTTGGGGGTGCCAAAATAGGAACTGAGCGTCTTAAAAATACCGTAAACCAAATCGTTCCGGTCTACGACACCAAGCGTGTCCTGCTCCCCGTTGCCATCCGGATCTCCGTATGTAAACTGCCGCAGCACTTCATAAAGCTCATCCAGTTTCTTGGGCTCCTCCAGCCCCAGTCGCTCCAACCAATCCTTGCGCAAAATGACCCCTTGCCGTGAGGAAGGGCGTTCGGTATACAGCCCATAAATCTTGCCGTCTACGGCCGTCTGATCTAATATGTTCGGATCCAGCTTGCTCAGGTTCGGGAACTCTGCCAAATACGGCCCAATTTCCCAGAAGACGTCGGAACGAATCGCATTTTTCACCATGTGATAATCCGATACTTTCACAAAGCTGACCTTCGCCAGGGAGTTGGTGGTTAACCCCGTCAACATTTTGTCGGTATAAACGCCCTCCGACACCCATCTCAAATCCAGTCGCACGTCGGTTAACTCCTCGATTTTGGCTACCATCTCCTTCGATGGCGGCTGAGGAAAGTGAAGCGGCACCAACACGGACAAATACGGCCGATCCGAATCGGATGCCTGAAGTTGCCTATCCCGGTTTATACACCCGCTTAGCAAGGAAACCAAGAATACAAGCACGAGTAAGAGCAACGCTGTCGCGAATAATCCGCGGCCCCCGCCTTTGGTTCTAATCATTGGTCAAAGCCCCCTCAAACCGAAGAATAATACAAAATGATTATTGCCTCACGAGATGATTATTGCTATTATTTGACAGACATCATACACTTGGAATTAACGACTTTTTAACGATAAGGTCAGGTGCTGAGATTGGTGAAACCTTTAAGCTTCTTAAGCAAACTGATGATTTTTACAATCGCCGTAAGTACACTGCCCGTCCTGTTCATCGGAACGTTTTCCTATCTGACTTCAACCCGAGAAATCCAAAAAAATGTCAACCGAAGCAAAATTGAGCTAATTTCGCAAATTAACTCCAATGTAGAACGGAAGTTAACAACTGTCAACCAGACGTTAAATCAAGTCGTCAACTCGACCGTGCTCAAGCGGGCTCTTCAAAACCCGTTATCTGAAAGCGATTTCAAACTATATAACGACCTGCGGAATGAAATCCGCAACATGCAATCCTTCGATACGAAGCTGGAGGATGTCGTGTTGATGAATCTCCAGCAGGACTGGATGGTGAAGAACTCCGGGCTGTATCGGATGAGTGAATATAAGGACCGTGAGGGCCTGGAACAGCTGATGGATACGCCAAATGATACCACCTGGATGTTAACGCCGTCCTCCTGGTTTTATAGCGAGGAGAATGCGGATTCAGCACCTTGCCATTACAGCATCAGCCTGATCAAGAAGCTGCCGGTCTCCAGCTTGCATAAATACGGACTGGCATTGGCCAATTTTCCTGCCTGCAGCCTGCAAGACGTTGTGGCGACGGACGTTCAGACCGAGGACCTGGTGATTGTCGCAGATGAGCACGGGCAAATCCTGATGCATCCTGATCCTTCATGGATCGGCCGTCAGCTGGAGGAAACCGGATGGGAGGATACCTCCTTGCTCGCGGACGAAACTCATCCCTCCGGGCAATTTCAGACGCACATCGGCAAGAAAGCTTATGCCGTCACCTACTTGCGCTCCCAGCTGAACGGATGGATGTATCTCTCAGTCACCTCCATCGGCAGCCTGACCCGGGAAGCCGGCAAAATTGGACTGTTCACCTTCTATGTCTGCCTGTTTATGCTGGTGTTGTCGGTCGGGCTGGCCTGGTTCGGCTCACGCCGGATGTACTCGCCGATCGAACGCCTTCTGCATCTCATCGGCCGGCGCAAAACCGATGTCCGCCGGACCCATGCCGATGAGTTTGAACTCATTGGTGAAGAGTATGATCGTTTGTTCCAGTCCAAATCGCAGCTTGAAACGGAAGTTCGGCAGCATATCCGACAAGTGCGGGCGTTCTCCTTGATTGAAGCGTTTCAAGGGCGCTACACCAAAAGCCAATTACTAGAGAAGCTCGAACAGTACGGCTACCAGGAGCAGATCCGCGCTTGGCGAACGATGACGGTGTTTACCTTAGCCCTGGATTTTACGGAGGATTCAGCCTATGGCAAAAAGGATCTTAACCTGCTGCTGTTCGCCGCGCAAAATATCATCGAGGAGTTGCTGGATCCCCGCAGCCGGTTCACCCCGGTGATTATGGACCAAACCATCGTGACGTTGATCGGAAGTGCTGAAGAGGAGCCTGATTCGTTCCACCAAACCGTATATACTTGGACGGAGAAGCTGCAGCACGAAATCCATCTATGCCTGAAAGTCCATGTCAGCATTGGTCTAAGCTTGTCATTTCAGTCCATCTCAAAACTGCCCATCGCTTACCGCGAGGGGATGGAGGCATTAAAATATCGGATGAAGCTCGGGACGGGGGTCATTATTCAATACGAGAACCTCAACTCCGGCAAGCATGTCCTGAACGTGAACTATCCGACGCATAAGGAAAACGAGCTGCTAGATGCCATTAAGCTGGCGGAAACGGAGAAGGCCAAGGAAGTGAATGCGCGGCTGTTCAACTCCATGTTCAACCAAGAGCTGACGCCGCAGGAATATCAAATCCCGCTGACCCGCCTGCTGAATAATTTGCTGGTAATGATGCAGGAAGCGGGGATCGCCTTGCACCAGATCCGGCCTGCAGGCAGCGGTTCTTTGTTTGAAGAGATGTTTGGGCTGCACACCAAAGCAGAAATCGAGGATTGGTTCTGGACGACGGTCATTCACCCGATGATCCGCATCTTTCATAACCGGCAAAACGCCCAGTACCAAAATATTTCGGAGAAAATTATCGATTTGATTCACCACGAGTACGACACCGATTTAACCCTGGAGGCTTGCGCCGCCCGTCTTCATTACAACGCGAACTACATCAGCAGTATTTTTCGGAAAGAAACGGGCTGCTCCTTCAGCGAGTACCTCACGATGTACCGCTTCAAGATGGCGAAAGAATGGCTGCGCAATACGGAAATGCCCGTCAAGGAGATCGCGGCCAAGCTGAGATACAACAACTCGCAGAACTTTATCCGCTCCTTCCGTAAGATAGAGGGGATGACACCGGGGCAGTATCGGGAAGGTGCAGCAGCGCATTCGCCGGGGAGCATTCGGAAATCGATGTAAGGCTGCGGGCGGAGGTATATATGGGCCGGGGCTTTTCCAGGATTATCCCGTTTGTTCAGGAACCCGCAACCCGCTTGATGACCGCCTATCACTGCACCTGCTTTCTCCCTTCACTTCACCTTGCCCGCTCCCGGCTTATAGCTTCCTGAACGAAAGGGATAATCGTGGCAAGAGGCGTACGAAGCGGAGGGAAGTTAGCCCTCGGCATTCACTTGCTGCAATGGAATCGAAACGTATTCTTCATATCCCACTTGAGTTTTGGAGCTTGCATTTGAAGGGGGCTTGTCCTTCGATTCGATATAAAACTGCATGATCTGAAAAGCAACCTCCAGTTGTCCGCGATTTGCTTCTGAGGTGAGCTTGTGGACCGTCGAAGGCAGCACTTCAGGACAGCCGCTCGTACAAAGGACGGTCAGATCCACGTCCAGTCCTCGTGAGGCGTTCGCAACAAGCATGCCAACAAACTCGTTGATCACAATCCCGGCGCCCCCTCGAAACCGCGCCAGAAAATCGGGCAAATGGTCCACGTTGTCCGCTGTGAGCACGAAAATGGCTTCCGGTTCGAGTTCTGCCGCATCCATGATGATCTTCATCGTGTTCTCATTCGTGAAGTCATCCAACACCAGAAAGCGCCGTGCGGTCGCGGCCGATTGCTCTCTCCATAAGGTAAACGCCTTGCGGTAATCCATCACAACTTTATGAAACAGCGGATCGTCGATATGGGTATCGAGCAGTACGATCGGAACCCCAAAGCTAAAATGGACGGAAATGTCCCGGAAGACGTCCTGCTTCACTCCGGCCAACAGCACCCCATCCACCTCCCGCTGCCGGATGATCTCTGGATTGGGCCGCAAGGCGTCCATCCCCAGCACAAGCAGGTGATAGCCTGCCTGATTGCAGAGCATCTCCATCCGTTCAGCTAATCTGCCGTAATAGAACTGCTTCCATAACCCGTCCCGCTCGCTGCGGCAGAAGAGCAAGGCCACCATGCCGGATTTCCCCCGGACAAGCGAACGTGCCGCAAGGCTGGGGATATAATTTAGCTTCTTCGCGGCTTCCAACACACGGCAGCGCGTTTCATCCGTAATTTTCTGGTTGTCCACATGATTTAAAATGTAACTAACCGTTGCCACCGAAACCTTCGCTTCACGGGCAATATCCTTCATGGTTGCTTTTTTCACGGCCAACACCTCATCAAATCTCTAGCACTTTGGTAGGATGATACCATATCCCGGAAGGGAATCGCTACTGCCTTGGTCCATAAAGGATTAGGCAGTTGGGTCATCCTCCCACTCCTCCACGATGAAATGCAGACGAACCGGCTCGGAGGTGTCAAAGCGTCGGCTCGTTGCCCTGCGCTCATGGAATCCAAAGCCTCGCGATACATTCACATCAAATACCAGGTCTCTAGGCAGCAAGAAGCTCCCCTGATAGAACCCGTCTCGAACTTTCGGGATTTCGAAACCCGCGTGAATTCGAGCATCCGCCGGGGTAGACGGTGGAACGGTCACGCTGATTTCAACTTGCACGTACTCGGACAAGTCCGGGATCACCTCGATGCTCGTCAGTGCGGTAAGCCCGCCGAAGCTGACCGTTACATCAGCTTTCCCTTCGGCCAGCGGAACGATCAAGCCGTCCGCTCCCACCTTCAGCACTTCCGGACAGTCCACCGTATAGTCTGCCTGGAGTAAACTCATTTCGAAGCCTGTGTCGCAGGTCACTTGGGGATAGAGCCAAACCCGATGCCCTTGCAGCCCCACTTGTCTTCTCCCGTCCAGCCTGATACTGCGCGGGCGTCCCATCTCGCCAAACAGATACAACAGCGGGGAGTGCAACCGTCTGGCCCAAGCGGCTTGGGAGTGGCCCGCCGCCTCATCAAGTAAAAACATCAAATCCTCGCCCGGCGCAAAACCGCTTTGGATCAATTCATCCACAAACGCCCGGACGTGACGAGGCATGATCAGCCCCTCCGCACCGCCGATATCGACCCAAACGCGCAGCGCGGGCGGTTTGACCGGGAAGGAATGGTATATTTTTTGCTCGCGTACCGGTTCAAGATGGTTCATATGGTCCCTTGGTTCATTCACCACCGCATGCACCAGAAAAGGCGACAGGATCGCCACCTGTCCAAAGATGTCCGGACGACGAAAAGCGATATGATAAGAGACAAGTCCGCCCGCAGAAGAACCGATGATCGCCGTATGCTCCCGGTCCGTTAATGTCCGAAACTTAGCATCGATCATCGGCTTCAGTTCCTCAATGAGAAACCTTTCGTACAGATCCCCATTACAAGTCGTATGGAAAGCTTCTCGAACTCCCGGATGATCATGGAAATACTCCGAGCCTCGTTGATCCTCAATGGACGATACCGCCACGATAATCACTTCTTCCATCCGACCTTCCCGGCTTAACCGCTCGGCCGTTAGGTGCATATCCCAAGAGTCTCCCTTAGAATCAGACGCAAACATATGCTGTCCATCCTGCGCATAAAGCACCGGGTACCGACGATGCTCCGCTTCCGCATAAGAAGGAGGCAAATAGACATAAACCTCCCGAGCATTGCCCAAAAACCTGGAGTACACATTAGCAAGTGTAACGATTTCCGCTCCCATTCGTAACCATCCCTTCGGCAAGCAAATTTAACTTAAACGATTAATGTTCTAAACTTAAACGTTTAAGTTAAGTTGATATTAGGCTGGCTCTGGGGATTTGTCAACACGATCTCTCACAACAATGAGCAAAAAAAGAGCTCTCGATCACCATAAAGGTCAATCAAGAGCTCTTGTTCGTTAAAAATCGATGCGGTCGAGAGGACTCGAACCTCCACGGGGGGTTAGCCCACACGGACCTGAACCGTGCGCGTCTGCCAATTCCGCCACGACCGCATAGTCGATATCGTACAAAATCATATTTTGCAGCGACAAGATAGATCATACCATGTCCAACACCCAAAAGTCAATACTTAACTTTCAAATCCTCCCCCTTGATTAAAAATCATCCATTGGGTTATGATAAGAACATAAGTTCGTATGAAGAGGTGTTGAGCTATGGCCGTTCCCGGCATGAAGGAAGAAGAACTCGCGCTGATCAAGAGCGCGTTGCTGCTTGGTTTTCTGCAGAGAGTATTTCAAAGAGACGCCCGAATCCTTGAGCAAAGCGGGTTGCTGAAGAGCCCCGAAGCTTACGTCGAACTGATCCGGGGCGGCGAGCGCCGCGCAGCGCTGGTCCTCTCGGAAATCCAAGGCAATCTCCGCGAGCGGAACATCGCCATTGAACGCATTCACCAGGATGAGAACGGCATTCAGGCGGAATACCGTTGCCGGGGTTATCGCGGGAATATGCGGATATTGTGGGCCGGCCTGCAACAGGAGATAACCTCCCGGATGCGCGCTTATTTGAACGGAACTGTCCAGGGGCCCGGATCATCCCGAAGAGAACGCATGGAAAAAGGGAACCTCAAGGCTCATCTCCTTCCTTAAGGTCCCCTGTTCCCTCATATCTTAATCCACCGGCGAAACTCTAGGCTCTTTCGCAGGTTGATAAATGTAATTGCGATCCAGCTTCACCACGTTGCGGTTCGGCTTGCGGATTAATACATGCGTATCGTCCCAAGCCACCACGATTCCGCGCACGTCGTTCTCCGGAAGGCCGTCGCGTACGACGCGTATTTTTTCTCCGGACAGCCGGTATTGGTCCAATAATTCATCCGAGATCATCGGATACCCCACCTCCTGGAAATCATTATACAACAGTTGCAGGTCCCGTCCATCTTCCACCCTTGAGGAATACAAGAAAAAGCCCCGCCAGCGAACTAGCGGGACTTCGAACTTTGAATGCTTTCAGCAGCAGCCGGTGCAGCACCGGACTGCATCAGGTTGCTTTGAACCTACGCAAGGGATTAGCGAGAAGCGTGCTCCCTGCTGTCATTCGTTTCAAACCAGAAATCAAGCACTTTGGCCGACATCACTCTTTGCTCCAAATACCCTACTTGTTGCGGGCTGAACTGTTCCTTCCAGGGCACATCGAGCTCTTGGCAAAGCCCGGCTATCGTTAACAATTGCGACCATGCTACATAGCGTTTGTACCAGAAAAACTGGGGATGTTCAAGCATATAGGGATAAAGGTCATCAAACTCGGTATGTTTGCAATCCAGGGCACGTTCAAAAGTTACCTTCGCTTCGGACAATTTCGAAAGAAAAAACTCCGCGTCTACTGCCAATTCTTTCCCCATTCTTTTAGCCTCCTCTCCCTAGTAATCCTCATTATAGCGAAAAAACGGGGGCCTGCAAAGGATTAACCGTAATTTGGCTGCATTTTCTTCGCCCGGTTGTCCTTAGTCCGCGAACCTGATTTGTCCACCCTCCAACGATGCGATGCGGGCCAGCGTCTCCAGACGGATCCCCTGCTCCCGAATCGCCTGGGCTCCGGGCTGGAAGCATTTCTCAATGACGATGCCCGCTCCAACCAGTTCTGCCCCGGATCGTTCAATAATTCGGATCAATCCCCGAGCCGCGTCGCCATTTGCGATAATATCGTCAATGAACAATACCCGGTCGTTCTCTCCAAGAAAATCGCGGGACACCAGAATGTCCGTCACGATCCCTTTCGTAAACGAAGGGACGCGTTCGCACAGCATGTCCGGTTCTGCCAGCAGCGTTTTCTTCCGCCGCGCGAATACAAGCGGGACACCTAACTCATAAGCGGTCGCAAACGCCACCGCAATCCCCGACGACTCCACCGTAATGACGCGAGTGACCCCTCGATCGCGAAACCGCTTGGCAAACTCCTTGCCCATCTCCATCGTCAGTTGCGGGTCCACCTGATGGTTCAGCAGCCCGTCCAACTTCAGCACTTGGTCCGAGACGATAACCCCTTGCTCGACGATTTTTTGTTTTAACAATTCCATATCGTTTCCTCCACAGCTCATAATCTATAGCTTCGTCCAACAAGTCAGATTTCGAGTCCGCATCGGGAGCGGCTTGCTTGCGGCTGGGTGTGAGCGGCCCTATGCACTGGCAGGATCCGCCCCAAGCATACGTTCGGCTGAGCGTAACGGAACGTACAGCCCTTATTTTCCCATTTCCCGACTATTTCCCGCTCTAACGGAATCTAGAGTCCTTATTCGGTCATTTTGCCGGTCCATCCGCTGCATTTTGCCCCAATAAGGTCTGCTCGTTCCGGTAGAATCTGAAGAGTCGCTTCCTCCGGCAAATAACGTCTCTCCGTTCCGTTACGTGGATGAACCATGAACCATCGCCGAAGCCTGCCACAACCCTGCCACAGCTCACCGTTAAGCCAGAACTGCAACTGCTCCTGCCGCGCTCGAAAGATGACTTTTTGGACGACCTATAGGTTTTAAGTCATGTCCAGTTCTTGGACAACATACCTTGTACTATATATAGCACAAGAACCGGGGGGAAAACCATGAAAAATGCCGTAAAAGTTCTGCAGATCGCCTTCACCTACATCGGCACCGTCGTTGGCGCCGGTTTCGCGACGGGACAGGAAATTCTCCAGTTTTTCACCCGGTACGGCAAATGGGGCGTATTGACGATCCTGCTATCTACGCTGCTGTTCGTCTGGCTTGGCACCAAAATGATGCTGCTCGCTCGAACGATTCAAGCAGCTTCCTATGAAGACCTAAACCGCCGTTTGTTTGGCGAACGGATCGGCAGTGCGCTCAGCATTTTTACGTTGATCGTGCTCATCGGTGTCAATAGCGTGATGCTGGCAGGCGCTGGCTCCGTCTTTATGGAACACTTGGGCTTGCATTATCAGACAGGCCTATGGATCACTTTGATTGCTACCTATCTGCTGCTAGGCCGGGGAATCAAAGGGGTGCTGCAGTTGAACTCCATCGTGGTCCCGATGATGCTGATTCTCTCCCTCGCTATTATCACCAATACCGCGGGCTCGCCGGGGGCTGCTCGTTTTCTGTCGCTGGAGACGGATCATCCGCTGATCGCCGCTTGGGCTGCGCCGCTCATGTATGCAGCCTTTAACTTGTCCATGGCTCAGGCGGTGCTGGTGCCGATCGGCAGCCATACTGAAAGTCGCCGGGTGATTGTCCTCGGTGGTGTTCTCGGCGGCGTCGGCGTTGGCTTTATGCTGATGGCCGGTCATTTTGCCCTGTCGGCTTACATGCCGGGGATCGTGCAGTACGAAATCCCAATGGGCAGCATTGCCGAGCAGCTGGGAACCACCATTCAGCTGATCTATGTCCTGCTTATTTTTATGGAGATTTTCAGCACTTTTGTTGCCGACATCTATGGGGTGACCCTCCAACTGCAGCAACGGATTCAGGTCCCGCCGAAGCTGATTTCGGTTACGATTTTATGTATCTGTTATATCACCAGCCAGTTTGGCTTCAGCTCCCTGCTGTCGGTGCTGTATCCTGTGTTTGGCTTGTTCAGTTTGATTTGGGCGCTCATGTTAGGGATGTATCGGCAAAAAGAAACCCCCAGGGGCTAACCCCGGGGGTCTTCTTGCTGCTTTTCGCTGACACTAGTGCTGCTCGACACAAGGATTCGATCTACATATGCACGATCTTGGCTTCCGGCAGCAAGGTTTGGACATGCCGAACCACATGCTCATGGCAAGTCATCATAATGAGTTGCTGGCGGTCCGCAACCTTCCGCAGCACCGACAACGCCCTCACCAAGCGGACTTCGTCAAAGTTGACGAACAGGTCATCCAGCAGCAACGGCAGCGGATGAGAACCCGATACCGCTTCGGACAAAGCCAGCCGCATCGACAAGTACAGCTGCTCCGCTGTCCCTCGGCTAAGCTGTGCGCTTTCGAGCGGACCTAACTCCGCATGCTCCGCCATCAGCTCCTGCGTGCCGATCTTCATGACGATGCGGCGGTAGGTGCCGCCGGTCATTTCCGCGAAGTATCCCGACGCAACTTGCAGCACTGCTGGTTGCCTCTCTTCCTCATAAACCCGGCGTGCACGACCAATCAGTTCATGGCACACCGCCATCACCGCATACTGATCGAGACGATCGCGCAGAGCCGCTCGCTGCTCCTCCAATTGCTGCATCAGATCGTCCCGTAAACAGCGGGCGGCTAAGCTTTCCTGCTCCTGCAGCAAACGTCCGCGTTGCTCCTGGAGCTGTCCGAGCCAAGCTTCAGCTTGCGCCAGCTCCTCCTCCGCCGTGTCCAAGCACTGGCGGAGCTCCGCTTCCTCCGTCGTCCGCAGCAGCTGCTCCAGCTCCTCCCGCTTCGCTTCGTCCAGTCCTGCAAACAGCATCAACTCCAGCTGCCGCACCTCACGCTCCAAAGCTTCCCGCCGTTCCTTCGCAGCCCCAAGACGCAGCAGTTCCTCCCCGTCAGCTGCACCCGCTTCGGCGAGCAACGCCTGCTCCGATTCCCGCAATTGCCGCAACCGATCGTCTAAGCGCTGACCTTCTTCCTCCAGCGGTAACAACTGAGCGGAAAGCTGGTCGTGATGTTTCCGCGCTTCGAGCGCACTGTCCAGGCGTGATAAGGCTGCTCGCAGAACTGCTGCGGCCTGATCAGGGGCGGCTGGGTCTCCATAAGCCAAGCATTCCTGTTCAAACCGCTCGTTCTCCGCACGCAGCGCGGCCATCTTGGCCGCCAGCCCATCCAAGCGGGCCAGCCAGTCCCGTCCTTGCTCCGCGAGGCGGAACACATCTGCAGCCGCCTCCGGGGACAGATCGGCGGACAGTTTTCGTTCGGTCAGCCACGTTTCCCACTGCCCGGCCAACTCCTCAAAGTTGGCTTCACGGCGCGTCAGCTCGCGTTCGGCAGCCGCGAGCTCGTCCCGGGCGGCGGAGGCCTGGCTCAAGGCGGCCTCCGCCTCGCCCTGAAGCGCGGCGTGGCGCTGATCCCACAGCAGCCACGCCTCCATCAACCGGCGCAGCTGGCGCTCCTCCTCGTCCCAGTCCACCGGACGGGACGAAGGGGCGGCCCCGCTGCGCGACCGGGAAGCGGCCGCGGCGCTCTGCGGATGGCGGACGAGCCGGGATAGAAGCGCGCCAAGCCGCGCTTCCGGGCCGGCGTCGTCCCCGGCGCCAAACGCGGCCGCACCGCGGCGCAGCCGCCGCTCGCCGGCAGGCGGTGCGCTGCGGAAGGCGGCCCGCGCCAGGGCCGCGTCCAGGCCCAGCAGCGCCGCCGCTGTGGCTGCGGCCGCCCAAGGCGCGTCCGCCGTCAGCCACAGGATGACGGGCAGCGCCACCGTCAGCAGGCCGCAGCCGGCGAGCAGCTTGCGGTACAGCGCACGCATCTGCGCTGCCGCCAGCGCCCTGGCGTCAGCCGCCCGCTGCTCAGACGCGAGCCGCCCTTGGCCTTCCCGCCAGCGGTCCAGCTCGCCGCGCAGCTCGCTCCAGAGCGCGCGGATTTCGCTCGGCTCCTGCGGGACCAGCATGGCGAACTGCCGCCGCCCTTCCACAGCGCTGGCCTCCAGCCGCGCGACCGCTGCCGCAGCGGCTTTCTCCGCGGTTGCCGCGGCCCGCTCCAGCTTGGCACGCTCGCTCCGCAGCAGCTCCATCTCCTTGTCGTACGCGGCAAACCGCGCCGCAAACCGGCGAACGCTCTCCCGTTCGCCGACCGTCCCGGCAAAAGCGCGCAAATCCTCCGCGCCCCATGCCGGGTGGATGCTGCGCAGGCACTCGGCCAGCCGCCTCTCGAGCTGCAGCGCTTCCGCCGCCAGCTCGGCGAGCTCGCCCTGCCGGGCCTCGTAGCCCGGCAGGAGGCCGGCCAGCTGCCGCAGCGCCGGCTCCTGCGCCAGCACCGCCGCATCCGGGCGGTGCCGCGCCAGCTCCTGCGCCAGCACCGCCGCATCCGGGCGGTGCCGCGCCAGCTCCTGCGCCAGCACCGCCGCATCCGGGCGGTGCCGCGCCAGCTCCGCCTGCAGCGCCTCCCGCCGCCGGGCCCACTCGCTGCGCTCCAGCTGCAGGCGCTCGCGTTCCGCCTGCAGCGCCTGCCAGCGCGCCGCCCCCTGCGCGGGGAAGCGGGCGACCGGCGGCAGCGCCGCCAGCTCCGCGCGCAGCGCCTCGCGCTGCAGCCAATCGGCCCGGCTGCCTACCGCTCGCTGCAGCCGGGCCGTCTCCCGGCTGCGCGCGGCGCGGGCCGCCTCGGCTTCCGCCAGCTGCGCGGCCAGCCGCTCCAGCTCCTCCAGCACGTCGTTGTAACGCGGCAGCAGCGCTTTGGCCGCCTCGGCCTCGCGCTCCAGCCGCTCCACCGCCTGGAGGAGCTGAGCGATTTCCTGCGTGCGCCCGCGCGGCCGATACAGCTTGTCCATGTCCTGGACCAAGCGCTTCTCCCCGCGCAGCACCGCTGCTCCGCCGCCAATCCCGGCGTGGAACAGGTAGCGGCTCAGCTCCTCCGACTGCAAGGCGCCCACTTGTTGCAGTTCCGTCAGCGACACGGCGAACAGCTGCTTGAACATCGCCTTGGACATGCCGCCTAGCAGCTCCCGCTGCATTTCCTCTTGCGATGCCTCCCGCACGCCGCCTTGTTCATCGCTGCGCGTGATCCGCAGCCGGTCGCCGCGCGTGCCCGGCAAATTTCGTCCCTCCGGCGGCTGCGCATACCGCTCGATCATCCAGCGCGTTCCGTCATCGCCCAAGATTGTCAGCACCCCGCCGTGCGCACCGCCCCGCAGCGGCTCATACCGTTCAGCCGCAGCCGCCCGGGTAGGGATGCCAAACAGCATCGCCCGGACAAAGCCCAGCAGCGTGCTTTTGCCTGCTTCATTGGGACCGTACAGCACCGTTACTTGCCCCGGAAGCTCCACGTCCAGCCCATTCAGGCGGCCAAAGCCGCTGATCTGCATCCGTTCCAGCTTCATGAGACGCTTCTCCCTTCCCGCGACGTCGGCGTGTCATCAATCAGCAAGGCCGCGGCCAACTCCTCCGCCCGGCGAACCAGCTCCCGCTTGGCTTCCAGGTTCAGTTCCTGCAAGATCCGTCGCAGTTGCCGGTTCTCTGCCGCCTGTGCCAGCGCGGTGTCAACCAACTCCTCCACCCGTTCAGGTTCAGCGGCTGTGCGTTCTCCTAACCGGAACAGCTCACCGAGGAAGCTGTCCTCCGCAACTAGCCCCTCACGGTCCAGCTCCACCCCAGTTTCCAGCTTGAAGCCGGCCGGCCATACGATGCCTTCACCCTGCCCTGCTTCCACAGCCTCGGCCTCAAAGCGTCCCAGTTCTTTTCGCCGCAA
Source organism: Paenibacillus sp. J14 (assembly GCF_000518465.1). Taxonomy (NCBI): domain Bacteria; kingdom Bacillati; phylum Bacillota; class Bacilli; order Caryophanales; family Paenibacillaceae; genus Paenibacillus; species Paenibacillus sp. J14. The sequence continues at coordinate 115,382 of NZ_JADQ01000009.1, forward strand.
CTCCTGCAACAGCTCTGCCGCCTCCGGCCCCGATTGGAGCATCCCGTGCAGCGGCCCGCGCCCGATCAAAATCAACCGAACGACCGTCATCCGATCCGGCTCGGCCTCCCGCAGCTCGTCCAGTTGCTCCTCGAGGCTCAGCTTCAACGCTTCTTCCGTGGCCAACCCGTCGATGGACAAGCGGCTCTCCAGCCACAACACCTGATCGAGTCGCCGAAACGAGAGCTCCGCCTCACCGTTCTCCGCAACCTCCACCAAATAGCAGCCCTTCGGTCCGGTTTCCTTTAGGCTGCGCCCTTGGATGTTGCCGGGATACACCACCCACGGTGAATCGCAGAGAATCTGCCGCTTATGGATATGACCCAGCGCCCAATAATCGTATCCCGAGGCCTGCAAATCGCGAAGCGAGCACGGGGCGTATGCGTCATGCCCCTCCTGGCCGTCCACGTTGCCGTGCAGCAGCCCGATGTGGTAGAGGTCCGAGCCTGGCTCGCGCTGATATTGAATCGCCAAGTTCTCATGCACCGCCGGAGTTGGATAAGAAGCCCCGGTCAGCACCGCCACCGGCTCCCCATCGCTGCGCCGTACGGCGGTCACACTTTCCACTTTGGGGCCAAACTCTGTCACATGATCAGGCAAAGCCAACCTGAGCCTCCGGCCGGACAAGGGGTCATGGTTGCCCCGAATCAGATACACCGGAATACCGTGCTCTCCCAGCTTGTCCCAGCCCTCGCGCAAACGCAGCTGCGCGCGCAGCGAAGAGTCCGATGCGTCGTAAATATCGCCGCTGATCACCACGAAATCAACGGCTTCCTCGATCGCAAGCCGAATCATTCGCTCGAACGCAGTAAAGGTTGATTCCCGCAATAACTCGCGCAGCCGATCCGGCACCCCGGACATCCCCGAAAAAGGGGTATCCAGGTGCAAATCGGCTGCGTGTAGAAAACGAAAGGCTTTCATCCGCACAACAACTCTTTCCTATTTGAATTGCAGGTACAGCTTCTTCAGCTCGTGGACCACCCGGTTCAGCGAGTAATGGGTTTTCGCCTTCTCTGACCCGCTGCGGGCCAGCTGATAACGGTAATCCGGATCCACGATCACTTTCTCCAGCGCTTCGGCCAACGCCTTCGGATCTTCCGGAGGCACCAGCAGACCGTTCACGCCATCCTCAATTTGCTCAGCAATCCCGCCGATCCGCGTTCCGACGAGCGCCAGACTGCACAGCGCAGCCTCAGCGAACACATTGCCAAAGGCCTCCGCCCGGGAAGGCAATACGAAAATATCAAAGAACGGCATAAATTCTTCCGGATGCAGCGTATACCCGTAAAAAATCGTATCATCATAAATGCCCAATCGTTGCGCCAGCTGCTCCAGCTCCTGACGGATGGGACCGTCGCCGATAATGTGCAGCACATAGTTATGGCCGCGCTTCTTCAGTTCGGCGCACGCATGCAGCAACGTGTCCAACCCTTTGGCCGGCACGAGGCGGCAGACGGTGACGAGCTGAGCGACTTCATTTTCATGAGGGACCGGTTTAAACCGCTTCTCATCAAACCCGTTCGGGATCACGCCGATAGCCGCAGGATCGTCCACATACGGCGCCAAATACTCGGCAAAAGATTTCGATACGGTGAACAGCCGATCGGTGCGATGCTCCAGCTCGCGGTACAGCGACGTAAGAAATCGGTGCTCCGGCCCGTTCTCTCGGATGCGGCCGTTGAGAATCAATTCTTTTTCATAACTCGAGTGAATGCTTTGGATAACCGGCGTCTGCGGGAACACTTCCTTCATCGCCAGCCCTGCGATCGGGTGATGGGCATGGATCAAATCGTAAGGCTGTTTCAATCGCAGCTTAGTCCACCACAAATAGTCGCGATAGGTTTGCACGTATTTTTGGACGATCGGGCTGTCCCCGTATTGCTGCCAATCAAAGGTATGAAAAATAACGGGATCGCTCCCCTTCGAACGGATCCGTTTGGGCAGTGAAAACAACTCCATCTCCCAATGTGGAGGATTAAACCGGTCTTGCAGGTACGGAATCATCGACGATACGCCACCGGGCTGTTCCGGCGGGAAAAATAAAGCCTGCAGCAGTTTCATTGTGCTTCTCCTTTGCATGTCGTACGTTTTTTGCGTTTAAATCCGCTTCTTTTTCCATTATGCCATAGGCAGGAAGGAACATCCATTCCCCTTTTTTACGAGTCATTAAAAAATCACTGCTGGATCAACTGCCTCTTTTGTGAATAAAAAGGGATATGATAAACTGCTGAAGTATAGATGTTCCGGCCTCTGACGGCCTTTTTTAGATTGTGGAAGGAGCAACAACGATGAGCAATCCATCCCTGCCAACCGCATACGTTGAAGCGGTAACGGCCCTGCTCGGCCCGGCCGAGACTGAGGCGTTCCTAGCAAGCTATGATGCGCCTCGCACCTATGGACTTAGATTTAATACGTTAAAAATACCTCCGTCCTCCCCGGCGGCTGACAAGCTCGCGGAGCTGTTCGCCTTGCGTCCGGTACCTTGGTGCGGGACGGGCTATTATTACGAGGAATCCACCCGGCCGGGGAAACACCCCTACCATGCTGCCGGTCTCTATTATATTCAGGAGCCGTCCGCGATGTCCGCCGTGGAGCTGCTTGACCCGCAGCCCGGTCAGACGGTACTGGATTTAGCGGCTGCCCCCGGCGGCAAGACAACCCAAATCGCTGCCAAAATGGCCGGCCAAGGTCTGCTGATCAGCAACGAAATTCACCCGCAGCGCGCACGCATTCTAGCGGAAAACGTGGAGCGTCTCGGCATTCGGAACGCCGTCGTGACGCAGGCGCCACCGCCTGCGCTCTCCGCCCGCTTCCCGCTGGCGTTTGACCGCATCATGCTGGATGCCCCTTGCTCCGGCGAGGGGATGTTCCGCAAAGATCCCGACGCGATCAGCGAATGGTCGCCGGAGGCTGTGGAGCTGTGTGCTGCCCGGCAATGGGACATCCTGCAGGACGCGGTCGCGATGCTGAAGCCCGGAGGGCGGCTTGCCTACTCGACCTGTACGTTTAACCGCCGCGAGAACGAGGACACTATCACCCGTCTGTTGGCGGAGTACCCGTTCCTGCGCCTGATCGCCGAGAAGCGGATTTGGCCGCACCGCGAACAAGGAGAAGGCCATTACGTCGCCCTGATCGAACGGGATCATGACGAGAAAACCCCTGCGATCTCCGCTGCTATCGCCAATCGGGAGGGGGCGGACGCCGTTCGCCGCGGCGGACGTGAGCGCAACCGCAAGCGCGGCGCCCGCTCCGGTCCGTCCGAGCGCAGCGCCGCAACAGCCTGGGACAGCTTTCGCGCTTGGGCGGCGGACGAGCTGCCTGCCTTCGCGCCTCCCGCCGGAGGCACCCCGCTTCTGTTCGGCGAGGCGCTCTATCTGCTTCCGGCCAGCGGCGGTTTGGCGCTGACGCCGGAACACTTAACCGGCCTAAAGGTCCCGCGCGCCGGGCTGCACCTCGGCGACGTCCGCAAAGGCCGGTTTGAGCCCGCCCATGCGCTGGCGATGGCGCTCAGCGCAAACGAAGCCGCCCCGCGTCTGTGGACGCTCGACGCGGAATCGCCGCTCGTCGCCGCCTATCTGCGCGGCGAGACGCTTGAGGTGCCGGCCTCCTTACGCGGCTGGCACCTCGTGACCGTCGCCTGCGGCGACGACCAATATCCGCTGGGCTGGGGCAAAGCCAGCGGCGGACAGCTGAAAAATCACCTGCCCAAAGGATTGCGTCATTAAAGTTTCAAAGGCGCCTATTTGCAGGTCACTCCTGCCGGATGTCCAAACGTATACCTCCTTGGCTGCATACAATGCACTATCTCGTTTTAAAAACGGGAAACCATCCTGACGTAAGGGAGGAATAACAATGAGTGGAATCCATGGAGGGGGCTTCACTTCAACGGCAGCAATTTTGGTACTGTTCATCTTGCTCGTGATCGTTTCCCGTTCACTTCTGGTGTAATGCAGCCACGAGCCTGTAAAGAGGTTGGAATCCGGCCTGGATTCCAACCTCTTTTTTTATCCCTTGACAAGAAACCGCTTAGGATGAAATAATACACTCATCTAATTAAATGATTATCGAATTAGCGAGGGATGAGGATGCAGCTCGACCGATTAGTTCATTTTCATAAAGCTGTTGGCGATGTGACCCGGATCCGGATTATCGCCTTGCTTCAAAACGGCCCGTTACACGGTCAGGCACTGGCCGGAAAGCTTGGCGTCACGCCGCCGACGATTACCCACCATATGACCAAGTTAAGGGAGGCGGATTTGGTGTACGAACGCCGCGACAAGAATACGATTTATTTTTATTTGAACGAAAAAAGCCTCACCCAACAAGCTCAAGCGATTCTAAAAGTCGGCAAGGCGAGTTCTGCGGCCGAGGACAAGCAAGAAGCGGCGGCACGCAAAGCCGCGATCCAGGACAACTTCTTTAACAGAGACGGCACCCTTAAGCACTTGCCAGCCCAACGCAAGAAGAAGCTGATTGTGCTCGAACGTCTCGTCAAAGGCCTGGAGCCGCACCGCAAATATACGGAAAAAGAAATCAACGAGTATATTCGGCAATACCACGAGGATTATGCGACGATACGCCGGGAGTTTATCATGAACCATTTCATGTACCGCGAAAATGATATTTACGAGTTGAACCCGCCGGAGCTCTGGGACAAGAGCCCATCCTGATTGCAACTACAGCGGTTCAGGAATATCTCGCCGTGCAATAAGGCTGGCCGTGCCTTTTCGCCTTATTGCCTTTTTTTCGCGAATGCAATTCGATAATCATTTAATTAGACAGATGTATAAAAGGAGTTGGCCTCATCCCATGAAATCTTTACGAATCCTGCGCCAGGAACCTTCCTACCGCCGCCTGTTTGCGGCTGGTCTGGTGAACGGCATCGGCGACCGCTTCAGCCAGGTGGCTGTCCTCGGTTTGCTGCTATCGTTGACCGGCTCAGGTCTGGCCGTCGGCATCACCTTTGCGATTCGCCTCGTTCCCTACCTTGTCTTTGGACCGATTGGCGGGTGGCTTGCCGACCGTTTTACCAAAAAAACGATCATGCTCTTCACCGACGCCGTCCGGATCTTTTTTGCATTAACACCGCTTCTCGTTCACGAAGCCGGAGACGTCTGGATCATCTATGTCAGCTCGTTTGCCTTGTCCGCGGGCGAAGCGATCTACGCCCCGGCCCGCATGTCGCTCATTCCCCGGCTCGTCCGTCGGGAGAACCTGCTGGCGGTAAACAGCCTGGAGCAGGCGATGACGGGCTTTGTGCTCATCGGCGGCTCTGTCACGGGCGGCATCCTCGCTGCGGCAGTTGGCAGCCAGGTGTCTTTTGTGCTGAACGCCCTGTCCTTCCTCGTCTCCGGTCTGCTGCTTCTTCGCTTGAATCCGGCAGCGCAGCCCGCAGCCGGAGCAGACGCGATCGACGCAGAAGCGGCTAAGTCAAGCTCGCAGCCCTCGATTCCCTCATCCACCACATTTCGCCGGCTGGTACGTCAAACTTTCTTTTTGCAAATCATGCTGATTGTCTTTGCCATTTGGCCGATCGGGGACGGGATCTTTAACGTGCTGATCAGCGTATATGCCTCTGAAGTGTTTCACATGGGAGACGTCGGCATTGGGCTGCTGTATGGGGCGCTGGGTGCCGGGATGCTGATCGGCTCCGGACTCGCCGGCAAGGTGGCCCGTCATATGCGGACCGCCGCGGTGCTCACCCTTGGACTCGAAGGAATATCTCAAGTGATCAGCAGCCAGTCGCCTTCCTTTCTCCTGCTGTTTGGGTTGCTGGTCTTATCGGCGATCATCACCAGCGTAGGCAACGCCTGCAACGAGACGGTGCTGATGCAGCTGATTCCTAGCGAATGGCAAGGTCGGTTCTTCGGCAGCCTGGCCACCCTGCAAAATACCGTGATGGGCGTCATCATGCTCGCTTCCGGTTTCCTGCTGGAAGCCGTAGCGCCTAGAACCTTGGGGTTCGCCGGGGGAACGCTCCTCACCTTGCTGGGCTTCGCCGTTGCCATTGTCTGGCTGCTGCACCGCCGCAAGGCCCATCCCTTGAAAGAAACCGAGCAGCCGCCGCAAATGTCCTTGGACTGACCACTTAGAGACACCAAAAAAGCCGAACCCGGTTCCGGGCTCGGCTTGATCTATGTTCACGCTGTTAGGCTTCCAGGCAATATTTCTCCAACGCCCGCTTCACGCCTTCCTCGTTATTCGAGGCCGTGACGGCATCGGCGGCAGCTTTTACGTCGAGCGGCGAATTGTCCATCGCTACGCCCAGTCCGGCATAGGTGAGCATCGTGATGTCGTTATAATAGTTCCCGATCGCCATCACGTTTTCCGCCGGGATTCCGCGTTTTTCCGCCAGCTTCTGCAGGGCCGCTCCTTTCGAGGCGTCTTTATGCATCAAGTCGATGAAAAAATCGCCGCTGCGCAGCATATTAAACTCCTGCGTCCACTGACTCCAGTCAGCATACACCCGATCCAGCTCCTCCATCCCGCCGGCTGCGGTGAACTTCACGATCGGTTTAGTAAAATCTGCCCAGGCTGGCATATTCTCCGGTTCCATAAAAAACTGGTGGTACACGTCCAGCGTTTCTTGGGTCAGCCCGGCCAGATTTTCCACATACAACGTAAAAGTGGTATTCACGTCAAAATGGATGTTGTGTTTGCGGCAATACTCCATGTACGGCTCCAGCCCGTGCGGATTCATCGCAAATTCATGGATAACCTCCTCGGTCCGCACATCCACCGTAGCTGCACCGTTATGGCAAATGACGTAGCCGCCCAAGCCAATCTCACGCATATATGGGATCGAGCTCCGAGGAGCCCGGCCGGTGCACAACACAAACTCTGCACCTTGTTCCGCGATGGCGCGGATCGTCTCGATCGTTCCTGGCGTCAGGACGTGGTCGTCCGTCAGCAGTGTGCCGTCAACATCCAAAGCAATCAGTTTATATTTCATGTATGGTGTGGTCTCCTTTCTGTCTCTCTGTCTCAACCCTCCCCATCCCTCCCTTACCGTAAGGGAGGGGGCCCGAGGGCCTGCTGCCCTCTGGTCTCCCGCAAAGGGGAGGAACGTAGGAGGCACAGAGGCGCTCCTGCACGCTCTCCCCTTTGGGGAATCGCTTAGGTTGGCTTGTGGAACGCTTTTCCCCCTTCGGGTACGTCTAACTTTTGGCGCTCCCGGGTTCCCTGGTAAACCGTACTGCTCAACTCTGCTTCTCTCGGAGCACCCGGGCAGACTTGTGTGCTCTAAGCCGCTTGTCGCCCTGCGGGCACGCTCTGCTTGGGGCGCTCCTGCTTGCTGCTGGCGAACACTGCAACGCAGGGCTTTAGATCCTGCTACTCCGTTCAATCAAACCGCTGTCCCTGCGGGATTCGCTTACTTCAGTGCAAACCGCTGATTTGTTGAGGCTGCTGCGTGCTTCTTTATTTCTTTCCTGCAAACCCACCGCTCTCCCTTCGGGATTCGCTTACTGTTGCGCAAACCGCTGGTTTGTTGGTGCTACTGCGTGCTTCTTTATCTCTTTCCTGCAAACCCGACGCTCTCCCTGCGGGATTCGCTTACTATTGTGCTTTTACGTTGTAGGCTGCTTTTTAGGGGCTGCAGGGTTTTTGTAAGTTCGCAGCGATTCCAGCTCGGACTCGGTCAGCTCGCGGAAAGCGCCCAGCGGCAGGGTCTCGTCAAGAACGAGCGGGCCCATCGATATGCGCTTCAGGTAGGTCACCCTCGAGCCAACGGCTTCGAACATCCGCTTCACCTGATGGAACTTCCCCTCCGAGATCGTCAGCTGGATGCGTGAGATAGGAGTTCCGTCGGTATCTAAACGATGCTCCAGCACCTTCAGCTCAGCGGGCAAGGTGACATAACCGTCGTCGAGCTCGACGCCTTCCCGGAAGCGGGCAGCTTCCGGATCTCCCACATGGCCGAGAACAACGGCTTCGTACGTTTTCGGCACATGCTTGCGCGGAGATAACAGATCGTGTGCCAGCTGACCATCGTTGGTCAACAGCAGCAGACCCTCTGTATCCTTGTCCAACCGACCGACAGGAAACGGGGAGAACACTTGAAAATCCACCGGCAACAAATCAATGACGGTTTTCTCTCTCATATCCTCTGTGGCTGAGATCACACCAGGCGGCTTATGTAACATCAAATAGACGAATTCGCGGTAAAAAATCTGCTCGCCATCCAGCTCCACAACATCAACCTCCGGGTCACATTGCATGCCGCTGTCCTTGACAACCGCACCGTTGATTGTGACCCGGCCTTGTTTAACGTATTTTTTTATCTCCGACCGGGTGCCGTAACCCAGATGGCCTAATATTTTGTCCAAGCGCTGCGTCTTCTTGCCTTTACTCATTTTATGTCCACCTCCACCCGGCGGGATATTCATTCTTCAGCAATCCGTCCTGCCATTTGCCCCAGCCCAGCGAGTAACCGTCAACCGTGACCAGCACATAGCCTTTGGGGTTGGCGCCTTCCTGGCAACGAATCCGTTCCTTGTCCGCCTGCAGCGTCTCACCTTTCAGATACCGAATCGCCTCACCGTCCGCAGAAGAGAGGTCCAATACCCGCGCCGCTTCGGTCGGAGACAGTGCCGTTGCCAAAGGTTGTCCTGGCGTCAAACGCCCGTTTTTCACAGTTCCGACGTACCACCCGGGACGCACGACTTTTAAGCCGTCCAGCCGCTCTTTCGTCAGTGGGGACAGATAGACGTTGCCGCCAAAGAGAAGCGGTTCTCCCGGCAATTCCGCTCCGGCGAGTTGTTCTTGGGCAAAAGCCCGCCAGCTTTCCAGCACCTCCCGATCGTCCACCGCCTTCACATCACGACCTCCACCGGGACGGGATCGATGAGAGTGACGGGAGTTCCGTTTATCGCGAGAGTTCTCTTCCCATTGCGAGGAAACCTGACGCTCATCTTCTAATTTCTTCTCAGGGTTCTCTTCCCCTTGCCGCTCCAGCACCGCGAGAAAATGCCCCTCGCCCTCCACCTGATGCGGCCAAAGCCGTCCACAGCCGGCAGTTTGTTCGGCGATTTCCGGCGGATACACCTTGCCTTCCCCGCGCTCAGCGAGCCAAGTGAGCCACTCCGGCCGTCCGGGTGCGATACCATAATCTAAACCCAAAGGCACTACTCGAAATTCCGGATGCTCCAGCAGAAACTCAGCAATCGTCGCTTCATTCTCCTCCGGGGCAAACGTGCAGGTAGAATAGACGATTCTCCCGCCCGGCGCCAGCATGGCCGCAGCCGACTTCAAAATTTCCTGCTGCATGTCAGCATATTTCCGAACCCAATTGGGCTCCCAATGCCGCGCCATATCCTCATCCTTCCGGAACATGCCCTCGCCCGAGCAAGGCGCATCGATCAGGATCTTATCGAAAAAAGAAGGAAACGCCCGCGCGATCCGCTCCGGCGATTCCCCCAGCACAACGGCATTTCGAACCCCGTACAGCTCGATGTTCTTGGCGAGCGCCTTCGTCCGCTCCGGGTTGATGTCGTTGGTGACCAGCATTCCTCGTCCGCACAGCTTCGCTGCGATTTGCGTTGACTTCCCGCCAGGGGCTGCGCAAAGATCGAGCACCCGCTCTCCGGGAGTGACATCCAGCAGTTCGACCGGCGCCATTGCACTGGGCTCCTGAATATAATATAGCCCGGCATGATAATACGGATGTTTGCCCGGCTTTGCCTGCTCCTCGACGTAGTACCCTGTCTGGCACCAAGGGATCGGCCGTAAATCAAACGGCACTACCGCCTTGAAGTCTGTCGGATCGATCTTTAGCGTATTAACCCGGATTCCTGCAAATTTAGGACTGTCATAAGACGCGTAAAAGTTCGCAAACTCTTCCTCGCCCAAAAGCCCGCGCATCCGTTCTATAAATTCCTTTGGTAGTTGAACCGCCATGCTTGTCCCATCCATTCTTTGTTTCAATCCTGTTGGTAGCAGCCTTGCGCAAACGGCTAGAGTGAAAGGCTGGGCGGGGCCCAGCCCCTCCTCATCAAACCGTACGTGAGGTTTTCCCTCATACGGCTTTCCGATGTTCGTCATCATGAGCATGCAGATTACAAGAGCGTTTTAAGTCCATATTGAATAGACAAAGACTTCACTTCGCGCAGCGAACTCAACCATCGTCTGCGTTTGTGTTTCTTAGCATACCACTTCGCAAACCGCTGCCGGATATACCAATCCAACTTCGCCATCTTCCTCTGGCTGTAAGCTGTGTAGTAGTAATTGCGCCAGCCTTGAATCTTTGGATTCAGGTACTCCACGTGCTCTTCGAAAC